>NZ_JAYRVJ010000489.1:0-1909 GCF_041918635.1 Promineifilum sp. (SeqCode) | reverse complement strand
TCGCCAAAGGCAGCATGGCCCCCAAGATTCAGGCGTGCATCAACTTCCTGGAACAGGGCGGCAAACGGGCCATCATCACCAACCCGGCCAACATCTCCCGCGCCCTGCGCGGCGAGACGGGCACCAGCATCACCAACTAATAGGGACTAGGGGCTAGGTGCTAGGGACTAGGGAAGCGCGCTCTTCCCCTAAAACCTAGCGCCTAGCACCTAACGATTGAATATGGCCGCAACACACCTCTTCAACCACGGTCGCTTCATCACCGAAACGGGCGAGTTCTTCGGCGGCCTTGTCGTCGAGGATGGCAAGGTCGCCCAACTGGTGGGCGAGCACGCCGCCGTATCAGCCGACCAGGTGACCGACCTGGCGGGCCTGACCGTGCTGCCCGGCCTGGTGGACGACCACGTCCACTTCAACGAGCCGGGGCGCGAGCATTGGGAAGGCTATCACACCGGCAGTATGGCCGCGGCCGCCGGCGGCGTCACGACCTTCATCGAGATGCCGCTCAACGCGACCCCCCCCTCCATCAACCGCGCCAACCTGCTGCACAAGCAGGCTGCCGTGCGCGACAAGGCCGTTGTCGATTATGCCCTGTGGGGCGGCCTGGTGGACGACAACGTGGCCGACCTGGCCGGGCTGCACGAGGAAGGAGTCATCGGCTTCAAGGCGTTCATGAGCGAGAGCGGCGTGGACTTCGCCCGCGTCGATGACAACGTACTCTACGCCGGTCTGCGCCGCGCCGCCGAACTGGGTAACCTGGTCGCCGTCCACGCCGAAAGCCAGCACGTCACCCAACTGCTCAGCGACGAACTGCGCGCGGCGGGACGCACCGACCGCGCCGCCTGGAGCGAGTCGCGCCCGCCGGCGGCTGAACTGGAGGCGCTGTCCCGCGCCGTCTATTGGGCCGGCGTCAGCGGCGGCCGGCTGCACGTGGTGCACGTCACCATCGCCGATGGTATCCGCGCCGCCGACCGCGCCCAGCGCGAGGGCGTCAAGGTCACGGTCGAGACGTGCCCCCACTACCTCTTCTTCGATGAGGGCGACTTCGAGCGCCTGGGACCGCTGGCCAAGTGCGCCCCGCCCATCCGCGACCGCGCCGAGGTCGAGGCGCTGTGGGCGTGCGTGCTGGCGGGTCTGGTGGATACCATCGCCTCCGACCACTCCCCCTGCCCCTGGGCCGACAAGGAGCCGGGGCTGGATAACATCTGGCGGGCCTGGGGCGGCATCAGCGGCGTGCAATCGCTGCTGCCCGTGCTGCTGACCGAGGGCGTCCACAAGCGCAGCCTGCCCCTGACCGACCTCGTCCGCATGACTTCAGCCAACCCGGCGCGCCTGTTCGGCCTCTACCCGCGCAAGGGCAGCCTGCTGCCCGGCTCCGACGCCGACTTCGTGGTCGTCGATCTGGATCGGGAGTGGGAACTGAGCGCGGACGAGCTGTTCTACAAGCACAAGCATAGCCCCTACGTCGGCGCGCGCTTCAAGGGCCTCGTTCGCCGGACAGTCGTGCGCGGCGAAACGGTCTACGAGGACGGGCAAATAGTGGCGCAGCCGGGCTATGGCCAACTCCTGCGGCGGGGGTTGTAGGGCGGCTTGGCAACCCGCTCCACAGGAAAAACGGCGATGAATCGCCTGACGATGAACGAACAGGAAGCCGCCGTGCTGGACACGGTCGACGCCGCCGAGGTGACGGAGTTGCTGCAAGCGCTGATCCGCGCCCGCAGCGACTACCCGCCTGGCGACACGCGCCAGGTCATCGACGTGGTGGCCGATAAGCTGGCGTCGGCCGGCATCGCGGCGCGGCGTGTGGCTCAGCGCGCCGAGCAGGTGAGCTTGATCGCTGAGGTAGGGGCGGACCCACGTGTCCGCCCGCCGGCCAGGGCCGACACGCAGGTCGGCCCCTACCTGTTGC
>NZ_JAYRVJ010000488.1:0-10479 GCF_041918635.1 Promineifilum sp. (SeqCode) | reverse complement strand
TAACAACTGACAACTAACAACTACTTCTCAGCACTCGCTATAACCGCAACTATTGCACTTGCGGCAGCCCTCTTCATTCACCAGCGACGGCGTGCCGCAGTCGGGGCAGAGGTCGCCGACGACGTGGGGGGCGGGCATTTGTAGGGCAGCCTGCGCCTGGCCGGCGGCGGGCGTCGTGTGACCGTTGGTGTGGCCGTTCGCCCCGGCCGCCTCTTGCTCCTCGGCCGAGCGGTCGAGGAAGTCGGCCAACACCTGGGCCACGCCGTCCGGCAGAGACAGCACGCGCTTCGGCCCGAAGCCCAACGGCCGGCCGCCGCCAATGCCCAACAACTGGTTGACCACTTCCTTCAGCCGGTCGCGCGGGGCCACGGGTGAGGCCAGACGCAGGATGTAGCTAACCAGCCGGCCGATGGCCTCGGAGATGGCCGCCGTGTCGCTGCCCGCCTTCGAGGTCTGGATAAAAACCTCGAACGGCTGGCCGTCGCCGTTGTGGTTGACCGTGATGTAGGTCGCCCCCAGCGGCGTGCTGATGCGCGTCGTCTCGCCTTGCAGGACGCGCGCCCGCGGCTTCTTCGTCTCGCGCCAGATGGTGAGTTGCTGCGGCGCTTCCTCGGCCTTCTTCTCCACCTTCTCGCTCTTCTCTTTGGCCTCCTTGGTGGCATGCGTCTCCAGTGTCACCGTCTCGCGCGAGCCGGTCACGTAGACCGTCAGCCCCTTGCAGCCCAGGTCCCAGGCCAGCATGTACGCCTGAGCCACATCCTCGCGGCCGGCCCCGGCCGGGAAGTTGCACGTCTTGGAGATGCTATTGTCCACGAACGCCTGGATGGCCGCCTGCATACGCACGTGCTCCTCCGGCGTGATGTCGGACGAGACGACGAAGGTATTGCGAATGGGGGCCGGCAGTTGCTCGATGTGCTGGCAACTGCCCACTTTGTTCACCTCAGCGATGATCTCCGCCCGCGTGCCTTCGTCCAGGCCGGCCTCAAGCAGCGCCCGCTCGAACAAGGGGCTGGTGTACTGCAACTGCAAGTCCTTGCCGTGGTCGTTGACGTGGCGGATGTAGGCCAGGGCGAAGACAGGCTCGCAGCCGTACCCCTCAATGCCGGCCACCGTAGCGATGGTTCCCGTTGGGGCGACCGTCGTCTGGGCCGCGTTGCGGATGCCGTGGGCCTTGATGTCGGCGGTCAGACGCTTCCAGTCGAGCGCCGGCCGGCCGAAGTCGCGCCGGCTCTTCAACAGCGGCTTGGGCGGCTCCCAGCGAAAGTTCTGCGGGTCGTAGATGCTGCCGCTGAGGGCCAGGAAGGGGCCGCGCTCGCGGGCCAGTTCCACGCCGGTGCGCATGCAGTGATAGCGGATGAACTCGAAGAGCGCGCCGGCCAATGCCTGCCCCTCTTCGCTGCCGTAGCGCACGCCGACGCGATAGAACAGGTCGCCCAGCCCCATGATGCCCAGGCCGATGCGGCGGGCGTTCAGCGCCGCCTCGCGCAGTTGCGGCACGGCCGGCACGTAGGCGTTGGCCGTGACGACGTTATCCAGGAAATGGGTCGATTCCTCCACCGAGCGGCGTAGCAACTCCCAATCTACCTGGCCATCGGCCGTCACGTGGCGGCCGAGGTTGATCGAGCCGAGGCAGCAGTTCTCGTAGGGGCCGAGCCACTGCTCGCCACAGGGGTTAGTCGCCTCCAGTTCGTAGAGGTGCGGAACCGGGTTGGCGCGGTTGGCCGCGTCCAGGAAGAGCACACCTGGCTCGCCGTTGCGGTGGGCGTACTTGACGATCTCGTCGAACAGGTCGCGCGCCCGCACCGTCCGCCATACCTTGCCGTCGCGCGGGTTTACCAGGTCGAAGTCGGTATCGTCCTTGACGGCGCGGACGAACGCGTCGGTGACGCCGACGGAGATGTTGAAGTTGGTGATAGCGTATTCGCTGGCCTTGCAGGAGATGAACTCGAAGATGTCGGGGTGATCCACGCGCAGCACAGCCATGTTGGCGCCGCGCCGCGTGCCCCCTTGGGCGATCTCGCCGAAAGCCTGATCGTAAACGCGCAGGAAGCCTACCGGGCCGGTGGCCTTGCCGGCTGAGGAGTGGACGTAATCCCCCTTGGGTCGCAGCCGGGAGAAGGAGAAACCATTGCCGCCGCCCGTTTGCTGGATGAGCGCCGCGTCGCGCAATGTCTGGAAGATGCCGGCCTGGTCGCGTCCCATGTCGTCCTCAATGGGCAAGACGAAACAGGCGGCCAACTGGCCCAGCGGCGTTCCCGCGCCGGTAAAGGTCGGGCTATTGGGGAAGAAGCGCAGTTCAGTCAGTAGCCTGTAGAACACCTCCTCCACGCCGGCGACGTCGCCATCGTGATCGGCCTCCACCAGGGCGATGTGATGGGCCACGCGGCGGAACATCTCTTGAACAGTCTCGATGGGCTGGCCGTCCGGCCCGCGCCGCAGATAGCGGCGGCGCAGCACGGCCATACTGTTATCGGGCAGCACAAGTTCTGTCGGAGCAGGGGCGGACGAGACGGACGACAACATGGAATTCAAACCTCCTCGCGATTATGGGACTTCCTGCGGCTCCCAACTCAGGTCATCACGCATACCCCCATATGTGGGGGTAGCATACCGTTACAGTAGCCTATTTGGCTAGAGGACGGCATTATAGCATGGCCTGCCAGACAGCGCAAGAGCCGCGCCTTAAAACTTGCCGAACAAATTATCTATTTTCCCGGCGGGGGACTGAGCATTTTGACCGGCGGCCGGCGAAGGTGTCCAGCTTGTGGATCACTTGGCGCCGGCCGCCGTCTAGGAAGGGGCCGAGCGGGCTATTGAGTCGTCACCTGCAACGTGTAGGCCACGGTGGTGCTGGTGTTGTTGACAGCCGCGGTGCGGATGTAGTAGCGGCCGGGCGCGGCGTTCGGATATACGATCTTGAACTCCGGCCCGACGGTGTCGGACACCGGCGCGGCGTTGGGCGGAGTGAGCTGCAACTGCGGCTGGACGACGACGTTGTTGGTCATCGTCACAACGACCGTTCGCTGTTGGCCCAGCTCGAAGTAGAAGTAGTCGAACCGGTCATTGGGGTAGGCCTGATAGGCGCGGCCGATCACCATCGGCCCATTGGCCTGGGCGATGTCGTTGTTCGGCTCAATCTCGAACGGCCCTACCCAGCCGACCAGGCCGTAGTGGATGGAGGGCAGGAAGGCGCGCGACGCGGTGGTCGTGCCCTGGACGTAGTTGACGCGCACGGTGTGGTTACCAGCCGGCATGGTGGCGGTGTTGCTGACGGACGTGCTGCCGTTGTTGTTGGTTCCCTGCCAACTGTTGACGCGCCAGCCGCTAGCCGGGCTGGCAGTCAGGCTGATGGCCTGCCCGGCGGTGTAGCGGCCATTGGCGCAGCCGGTCGAGGCGGCGGGCGAGGCCGTCGGGTTGCCGCCGGAGCCGGTGTGGTCGAGGGTCAACTGGTAACAGGTGGGCGCGCCGGTGATGGTGAATGACCAGGCGTTCGTCCACGGGCCGTAGACGTCGCAGCCCCCGGCCGTGTTGTGGCCGCGCACGCCCCAGTAGTACGTCCCGGCGGCCAGCGCCGCGCCGTGGGTGTACTGCGTCCCGCCGCGCAACAGGTTGATCACCGGGCTGGAGAAATCGTTGTTGTTGTCCACCATCAACTGGTATTCGGTGGCGTTGCCGGCCGCCGACCAACTGAACGTCGGCGTCGTGTCGGCTGTTGAGGAGGCGTTGCCGGGGGCGGACAGGCTCAACGCGCCGGGGGTCTCGCAACCGGGGACGGTCACGTCGAGGAACACGTTGTCAATGGTGTAGCCGCGCGCCGTCTGGCTGTCGTCGGAATACATCTGGAAGGCGATCCACACCTGCGACTGGCCCGCGAGCGCTGTGAGATCAAGCTCCCACTCACCGTAAGCGCTGTTGAGATCAGTGCAGATCGAGCCGCCGCTATAGTCACTGCCGTTCGTCGATGCGCCGATGAACAGACCGTCGAAGTTACAATCGGCCTGGAACTCGGCGATGCCAATCATCGACCAGCCCAAATGAGCCTCGGTCGCGCCGCTCAGGTCAAACGGCCCAAACTCAGCCCACGTGTCCAGGTTGTTGACGTAGTTGTCGTTGCAACCCAGTTGGCTGCCCGCGCTCCCGCCGCCGCCGGCCCAGGCGGCGAAGCTGCCGTTCAGCGGACGACAGTTGCGTTTGCCGAAGAAGTATAGGCCGCCATCCGTATCGCTTTGGTCGAGCAATGTCCAGCCGGAAGAAGGCCACGTACCTTCAAACCCCTCAGACATCCATATTGTATTGGGAGATTGTGGTGAAAGGGGATTCGCCGCGCCATCTCGTGGTTGTACCATCTCCGGAACGAGCGTGCGCTGATTCTCGGTCTCCGACTGCGCGCTTGATAGGCCCACGCCGGCGGCGATGACCGACAGCGCCAGGGCCAGCGCGAACAGGGCTACAAAGGATTTGCGTGGCATCGACAACCTCCTGGGGTAGTGACACGACGATAAATGGGTTCAGTTGCACAGGTTCGGTGTGGGGTAGTTGAGTTGATGGCTCGCCCCACCTCTCGTTCGCCGCGGGCGGAGATCACCAACGTCCGACTGGCGTATCGGCGCGGCGATGTACCTTTATAGTAGCATAGATGGCCGGCGCTTATCAAGCAATGGGGGCCTGCCCGAGGCCGGTTCCCTCGTCGGGCGCGCCGAGCGCCTGCAAAGAGGCCAGGCAGTGCGGCCACGGGTCTTCGCCGCGCAGCAGCGCGGCCAGCGCCGGGCTGTCACTGTAGACGCCGCGATGGCGCGGCTCTACCAGCGCGGCGATGTGGATCATAATCAGGTAGGTGTAGGCTTGCAGATCGCGGCTGCGGACGCGGCGGCCCAGATCGGGCAGTGTAAAGGGTTGGCCGATGCGCAGCGTCATCGTGGCCCGCCGGCCACGCCTGGCGCTGGCGAAGAGCACGTCGGTATTGCTGAGGCCGACCGGCAGAATGGGTACACGCGCCTGGCTGGCCAGATAGGCCGCGCCGTCCTTGCCGGGCTGCATGGCCCCCACCTTGCTGCGCGTGCCCTCCGGAGCCAGCGCGAAAATGGCGCCTTCCTCAATAGCCGCCAGCCCCTCGCGCAGCGCCCGCCGGTCTACCTGGCCGCGATTGATGAAGATGACGCCCAGCCACGACATGAGCGGCCCCCACAGCGGGTGGTCGGCCCACTTCTCGCCGGCGAAAAAGCGCCACTCCTGAGCCGGGAAACCGAGCAACACCAGCACACTATCCGCCGTGCTCATATGGTTGACGACCAGGATATAGGGGCCAGGGGGAATGTTTTCCCGACCCACGACCACGAACCGGCACAGTAGCCTTTGGACGATGGTGAAGACGAAGCGAGCCAGCCGATAGCGCCACATGCCGGCGCACTATAGCAGAATCGATTGCGCCGTCAACGCGCGGAGTAGAGGGATCGCCGCCATCCCGGCGGCAAGGTCGGAAGAGACCGCCGGAACGTCGGCGATCCGACTGACAAGCCTATGACGTTTGTAAGCAAAAACAGGTGACATCTGCCACATGATCGGCCGGCGCGTGATGATCTATACTGTAAACAGAGGGAGTAGGCGCGCCCACCGCATGGGCGCGCGAGCAGGCGAACGGAGGTGCGCGATGATGCTCGATAACACGACGGAGCGCCAGCGGACGGAGGAGGCCTTGCTCCGGCACGATCTGGTGGTCTTGCAGACGTTTGTGCGTCGCATGGGCGACTACCTGATGAGCGACGCCACCCGCTGGGACCTGGGCATGGCCGACATGCCGCCGTTGACCATCGGCGGCGTCCTGATGCGCCGCCGCCGTCTGGCCGCACTGGCCGGACAACTCCACGTCACCGAGCGCGACATGTTGCGGGCGGCCAACGACGCCTTCAACGCGGCGGTGCGCGAGCAAGTCGTGCGCTTCGAGGGGCGGGCGCAGGCGGAGGTGGGCGACCGGTTGCGAGAGTGGACGCACTACCTGCGCGACCTGGCCGGGTCGAAGCGGCTGGCGGCCGACCTGAAGCAGTACGCCTACAAAGCCGATACGCGTGTGGTCATCCTGGAACTGGTCGACATGTTGAGCACGCCGCCCTACCAGTTGCCGGCCCACATTCCCGGCGACTTGGCCGGCGTGGATCACCGCCTGCGGGCGCGCTGGGAGCCGGGCGCGTTCATCTGGGATGCGGTCTGGCAGGCGGCCTACCCACCCGACGAGTACTGGTGGCTCTATGGCCGGCCCTTGACCAATTGACCTGCTCTGCGTCGGGCGCGCTCACGTCTCGAACCAGAACGGAACCCACTCCGACACCGTCAGCGTCTCGCCCGTCGCTTCGTCCCAGATGACGATCTGGAGCTTCAGGTTATAACGCGCCCCCTCGGCCATGTGCAGTTCGGCGTAGGGCATGAATAGGGCGAAGTCCTGGTAAATGGCCCGGTTAGAGCCGGGCTGAAAGCGCCCGCCCACGGCGACGACGCCATCCTGCGCGCGATACTGATCGTTGAAGTCGAGCAGCGGCGTGTTGTTGGCGTCGTCGAAGTAGAAGTAGGCGGCCAGCGTGCCCGTCTCGCCGCGAAAGTTGAACGTGTCGAAGTCGATCAGGATGTCCATGCCGGCCACGTTATCGTGGGCGACGTTGTGAACCACGTCAACCGCCCGCACCTCGGCCAACCGTTGGCTGTCATCGGCCATGGTCAGGATGAACGCCGCCGGCTGGCTGAACGCCAGCGCCGCCCCATCGCTGCCAGCTACGTCGACGACGACCTGCACCGTATGCTCGCCTGGCGGCAACTCCAACTCGTCATAGGGCATGAACAGTGGGAACTCGCTGATGTCGGCGCTGTCCACGGCCGGGCTGAACGGCTCGGCGACAGCGACGTGGCCGGCCCCATCGCTGAATTGGCCGTTGCCATCAGCCAGCGGCTGCCCGGCGGCGTCGCTGAAGCGAGCCGTCACCGCGCCCGTCTGGCCGCGCAAGCCCTCGACGCTGAAATCCACGAACAGACGCACGCCGTAGCGGCCACCCATCGACTCGTTGTGGCTCTGGCGGACGGCGTGAATGGTCGCTGCGGCCGTGACGGGCGCGGCTCTGACCGCCGGCGGCTGCTGCAAAGCCAGTCGCCCCGCGCCATAGCCGTTGTCGAAGCCAGCCGGGCCGCGGTCGAGCGCCCGGCTGGTCAGATAGTCGCGCAACTGCCGCGCGTCCAGATCGGGAAAGGCGCTCAGCACCAGCGCCGCCGCCCCGGCCACGTGGGGAGCCGCGGCTGACGTGCCGCTGAACTCGCCGTAGGAGAGGCTGTCGACGCCGGTCGGCGCGGTTAGCTCCGGTTTGGTGCGCCCGTCGCTGGTGGGGCCTTGCGAGCTATACGGCTCCAGCACGTCATCGCGCCAATACGTGGCCCCGACGGCCAGTACGCCCGGCGCGTCGGCCGGCGAGCCGAGGCTGCCCTCCGGCATGGCGTACTCGAACTCGTTATTCCAGCCCAACAGGTTGAGGCGACCGGGGCGGGAGATGCCGTCCTCGCGGATGGCGACGTAGTACTCGCGCGCCGGCGACAACTCGATGTCGATGGCCTCGACCGGCTGATCGCCCGCGCGGCCGGCCTGGAGGCTGTAGGAAGTGGCGATGGTTTCGAGATCGCGGCCGTCGGCTGTCGGCGTCATCAGGTAGAGGTCGTAATCCTCACTGGCGCCATTCCAGTTGTCGTCCCACGTCAGCCCCAGCGACGTGAACTCGGCCACATAGATGGGCAGCAACTCGTTGCCGTCCGGAAATTCGTGGTAGCCGTCGCCGTCGCCGTCGGTGAAAACCATCTCCAGGTGGGACTGGGCGTAGTTGCCCGAAGCATTGACCCACAGGATGCCCGCGTCCTGCGCCACGGCGGCTATCTCATCACTCGGCCCGGTTCCGTCCAGCGGTTCGGCGATGGAGGAGGCAGAGTAGGAGATGATGTCCACGCCGCTGGCGATCAGCCAATCGACCGCCTGGGCCAGACCGCGCGCCGAGCCGCCGCTGTAGGCCAGGTACAATTCGGCGTCCGGGGCCATGGCGTGGATGATCTCGGCGCAGGCCGCGCCGTGGGGGCCGGTGGCGGTGTTCAACTCGTCGGCGGTGAGCCAGGGGGCGAGGATGACCCGCTCGGCCGGCGGCAACGCCTGGCCGAGCAGGTTCTGGTAGCCGCCGAAGCCGTCAGGGTCGATGATGCCGACGCGGACGCCGCGGCCGGTGATGCCGGCGGCATGCCACTCGGTGGCCAGCGTGAGCGCCGCGCCCTGACCGGCCGGCAGCCACGCGCCGGTCGGGATTTGCTCCGGGGCGCGCACGGCGATGACGTGGGGCAGGTGGGCGATGGCGACCAGTTGGGCCAGCGCCTCTTCGGACGAGGCGGCGGCCTCGATTTGGGACAGGGGCAGGCCGATCTCGACTTCGTTGCCGTAGTGGTCGAGCACGACGGCCCCGGCGGCGGCCAGTTGCGGCTCTACGACGCTCAAGTCTTCCGTATCCAGCACCAGCACGATCCGCACCAGCCCATCCTCCGTCAGCAGGCGGCGCTGCCGGGCCAGCGCCGCGGCCCCGGCAATGCCGCCCGTTTCATAGGCCAGGACGAAATCAACGTAGGTCGGATCGATGTTGAGCGATTGCAGGATGCCCGACTCCGACACGAAGACGCGCAACCCCTCCGCCCCCTCGGCGGCGAAGAGGGCTACCAGCTGCTCATAGGCAGCCGACAACTGCGCGCGGTCGGCCAGATCGACGTTTTCCAACAGGTCGCCCAGTTCGGGGTAGCGGGCTACCAGTTCTTTCAGGGTAGGGAGCGCGTCGAGGCTCAGGTCGCGCCCGGCGGCCGGCTCGCCGGGGCGGTCAACAATGGCTGGCGTGGGCGAGGGGGTGGTCGCCGTCTCGCGACCGCTGGCGGCCGGCTCGGGGCCGGCGGCCGTCGCCAGGACGGTGGGCAATAGGGGCTGAGGCGTGCCGGCGACTTCAGTTAGCGTTTCGCCGGCGCGGTTGCGGTTGCTCAGCAGCAGCCACAGCGCCGCGCCCAGCAAGATGAGAAAGGCCGCGAGGGCGATGATGAGGAGGATTCGGCGGTGGGGCATGGGTGCTTTTCCTTATGATGGCCTCGGTGAGGCAATCGGCCGCCTCAGCGCCAGCGCACGCCGGTCTGCTTCAAGTAGAGATAGCCCTGCACCAGATCGCCCAGGAACCAGCCGGCGACGGCCAGGAGGAAGGCGCTGACCCAGGAGAGGGCGTTGATGGCCGCGTCGTCACCGAGCAGCGCATAGAGCACGACGTGGCCGAGCAGGGCGGCCAACCCCAGCCAGAGCGCCTCGCGCTGCCACGCGCCGGGGTCGTCGCGCCGGAGCGAGCCCATCACGCGCGGCAGGAAGAAGATCATCCCCTCGATGGCCGCCGCGCTCACCAGCGCGCTGATGAACAGCATGGCGCCTACCCGACCCGTGGCCTCGTCCGCCAGGATGATCAGCCAGCCGATGAGCGACACGCCGATAAAATGGGCGATGCCCCCTACTAGACGGCGGCGCGAGGCGGTGTAGGCGAAGGGCGCGATGATGGCCGACGTGCGCACAATCTCCCAGAACGCGGTTCCCTCCAGCAGCCGGGTCAGCGGTACGATGGCCAGGGCGATAATCAGCAGGAGCGCGCCGCCGGCCAGCGCCAACTGGGCCGGCGAGAGCGTGGCCGCCTTGAGTAGCAGCCGCGTCGTAGGCCGGCGCGTGACGATGGGGC
Source organism: Promineifilum sp. (SeqCode) (assembly GCF_041918635.1). Lineage (NCBI taxonomy): Bacteria > Bacillati > Chloroflexota > Ardenticatenia > Promineifilales (SeqCode) > Promineifilaceae (SeqCode) > Promineifilum (SeqCode) > Promineifilum sp. (SeqCode). The sequence continues at coordinate 721 of NZ_JAYRVJ010000488.1, read as the reverse complement.
CGGGCGGCGGCGGGGGCGACGCGCGGCCGGCCGGCGGGGCGATGACCGTGGCCTGGGGCGCGCCGCCGCTCATGGCCTGGCGCAGGTCTTGCGTGCTCTGCCAGCGCTCGACCGGTTTGACTCGGGTGGCCCGCATCACGACCGTCTCCAGTTGTGGCGAGATGTCGGGCCGGTAGGTGCGAATGGGCGGCAGCGGCTCGAACGGCCGGAACCGGCCGGGGTCTTGCCCCGTTAGCAGCGAGTAGAGCGTCGCGCCGAGGGCGTAGATGTCGCTGCGCTCGTCCGTCTGGCCGCTGCCGTACTGCTCCGGCGCGGCGAAGCCCTGCGTGCCGAAGATCATCGTGTCCTGCTTCTTGCCCGGCTTGAAGACGCGGGCGATGCCGAAGTCGATCAGTTTCAGCCGGTCGTCGGCCATAATCATGATGTTACCCGGCTTCAGGTCGCGGAAGATGATCGGCGGCTCCTGGCGGTGCAGGTAGCCGAGCACGTCGCACAGTTGCGCGGCCCAGGTGACGACCCGACGCTCGTCGAACGGCGCTTCGCCGCGTTCGATCATCTGCTGCAACGTCGAGCCAGGCACGTACTCCATCACCAGGTAGTTGCGGTCGCCCAGCGTGAATTCGTCGGTGACGACCGGCAGGTTGGGGTGACGCAGGCGGCGCAACAGTTGGGCCTCGTGGCGGAACTGGGCCACGGCCGTGGCCCGTTCCTGGGGGTCGGT
>NZ_JAYRVJ010000487.1:0-3077 GCF_041918635.1 Promineifilum sp. (SeqCode) | reverse complement strand
GGAGGCATTCGAGGAAGCGCTGGCGGCCGAGCGGCCTGACGTCATCCACCTGCAACACCTGATGGGCCTGCCCATAGCGTTGGTGGAGCGGATCGACGCCGCCGGCATTCCTTACGTCATCACCTTGCACGACTACTGGTATGGCTGCGCCAACGCCCAACTGCTGACTAACGACGACAGCAGCCTGTGCGCCGGGCCGGACGCGCGCTACATCAACTGTGGCCGCTGCGCGCTGGCGCGCGCCGGGGTAGGGGGCCTGGCGCGGCTGGCCCCGGTCGTGGCCCCGCTGATGGCCCGACGCGGCCGGCTGTTGCGCCGCGTCTATGAGGGGGCGGCGGCCGTTCTGGCCTCTACTGATTTCGCCCGCCGCGCTTATGCCGGCATGGGCTTCCCGACCGGCGCGGTACGCGTCTGGCCGCTGGGCATCGACGTGACGGCCGAGGAGTTGGCCGCGGCCCACGCGGCCCAACGCGCCCGGATCGCCGGCGTCTCGCCGGCCTCTTCTGCCCCGCTGCGCATCGGCTACATTGGCGGCCTGAGCGCGCAGAAGGGCGTCCACGTCCTCGTCGGCGCGGTGAACCGGCTGCCGGCTGGAACCGTCGCGTTGTCGATCTACGGCGATCTGGACGCCTTCCCCGACTACACGGCGGAGCTGCGGCGCATGGCGGCTCATCCCGGCATCCGCTTCGAGGGGCGTCTGGCGCGGCCAGCGTTTTGGCCGGCGTTGGGCGGGCTGGACGTACTGGTTGTGCCCACCCTGTGGTACGAGACGTATTCGATCGTGGCGCATGAGGCGTTTGCCGCCGGCGTACCGGTCGTCGCCTCGCGCATTGGGGTCATGCCGGAGGTGGTGCGCGACGGCGTGGATGGCCTCCTCTTCCCGCCGGGGGACGAGGGCGCGCTGGCCGAGATACTGCGGGCGCTGGCGGAGGATCGCAAGCGCGTCGAGGCTCTGCGCGCTGGTATCCGGCCCGTGGCGATGCTGGCCGACCATTGCGAGCGGTTGTTGGCGCTCTACGCAGAAGTAATGGAACGCTGATGACGCTCATCAGCGTCCTATTCTCCTAATCAACGAAACGCGCTATAATCAAAAGCCGTTGCCGCATAGAAGCGGCATTCGCCGCGCCCACCCGGCGCGGTGGGAGACCAGGCAACACACATGACCTCCGAGACCCGACCGCCCTCCGGCGGCGACACGCCCGTTTATATCTACAACGCCGATCAGCGGGGTGGCGACTGGCGGCTCAAGCTGCGAGAGTTGCGCCAGTACCGCTACCTGTTGCGCAATCTGGTCGTCCGCGATCTGAAGGCGCGCTACAAGAACTCCGTCCTCGGCATTCTGTGGAGCATCCTGAATCCGTTGTTCCTGATGGGCGTATTCACCGTCCTGTTCAGTGTAATGGCTAACGGCCAGATCCGGCAGTACCCGATCTTCGTGCTGACCGGCCTCATCCCCTGGAACTTCTTCAGCGGCGCGCTGGTCAGCGGCACGGTGTCGGTGACGGGCAATTCGGCGCTGGTGAAGAAGGTCTACTTCCCGCGCGAACTGTTGCCCGCCTCGGCCCTGCTGTCGAACCTGGTCAACTTCTTCTTCGCCTTCCTGGTGCTCATTGTCTTTCTGTACGTCTTCGGCATCGGCCTGACGGTGCACGCGCTATGGGTTCCGGTGCTGCTGCTCACCCAGTTGATCTTCACCCTGGGCCTTTGCCTGCTGCTGGGCAGCCTGACTGTCTTCTATCGCGACGTGTTGATGATTCTGGAAGTGGTCACGCTGGCCTGGTTCTTCCTGACGCCCGTCTTCTATTCGCTGGAGATGTTTGGCAACTCGGCCACCATCCTGGGCATCACCTTTGTGCCGGCGCAGGTCATGCGTTGGCTCAACCCGATGGCCTCCATCATCGACGGCTACCGTACCGTGTTATGGGGCACTTATGGCAGCAACGGCCCGGTGGGCATGAACCCCGCCTACCTCGTACGGACGTTCGTGACGGCGGTGATCGTCCTGATCGTGGGTTACACCGTCTTCACCCGGCTCAACCCGCTCTTTGGGGAGAAGCTCTAGTCGGGCGATCCGCTGCCATCTGCTCCGCTCCTCGTACCGATCATGAAGCAGACCCATCCCTTTCGCCTGTTATTTTTTCTGGCCGGCCTGTTGGTTGTGGCGCTGGCCGCCTGCGGCGGGCCGAGTTCCACGGCTCAGGTGACGCCCTTCCCGACGCAGACCGCCGCCCCCACCGATGAGGCAACGAGCGCAGCGACCACGCCGGAGTCTGAGGCTACGACGACGCTGACTCCAGCGGCCGAGACCACCACGGCCGCCACCCGCTCAGAACCGGCCACGCCCGCCCCGGCTGACACCGCCACGCCCCGGCCGACCCCCACGCCCCAATCCACGGCGACGCCAACCAGTGTGCCCCAGGTAGACCCCACCTCGGTCATCCAGGGGACAGGCTCCATGCGCGAGGGTGTGCCCACGCCGCCGACGGCCATTCCGTCGCCTGTGCCCACCTTCGAGATGCCCGAGGGGACGACCAACATCCTGCTGCTGGGCAAGGACGCCAACGCCGACGGCAGCAGCGAGACGCGCACCGATACGATGATCATCGTGTCCGTCAACCGCGAGGCGCATACGGCTTCGATGATCTCCCTGCCGCGCGACCTCTACGTCTATCTGCCCGGCCGGATCATGAGCCGGCTGAACACGGCTGTCACCCTGGGCGGTCCCGACCTGCTGAAGCAGGCCATTCTCTACAACTTTGGCATCCCCATCCACTACTACGCCCAGGTGGACTTCGACGGTTTCAAGCAGATCGTTGACTTGCTGGGCGGGGTGGAGATGGCCGTCAGTTGCCCGCTGGAGGATTGGCGGCTCAAGTCGCCAGAACTCGATCCGTTGCTGGAGGAGAACTGGGAGCGCTTCAAGCTGGAAGCGGGCATCCACCAGATGGACGGCGATTTGGCCCTGTGGTATGCCCGCTCGCGTCTGACGACGACCGACTACGACCGTGGCCGCCGCCAGCAACAACTGCTGCAAGCGATGCTCAACCAGAGCGTTGATCTGGGCCTGGTGGCTCGCG
>NZ_JAYRVJ010000486.1:0-3804 GCF_041918635.1 Promineifilum sp. (SeqCode) | reverse complement strand
CACCATTCAGGCGGCGATCAACAAGGCGCAAGCGGGCGACACCATCTTCGTGCGCGCCGGAACCTACGCCGAGCGGCTCCACATCCAGAAAGCCGGCGCGGCCGACGCCCCCATTAAGCTGGCCGCGCACGAGGGGGAGCAACCGATCATCGACGGGACCGCCCTCATCGTTCCGGCCGATGGCGGGCTGGTGGGCGTCCAGCAAAGTCAGGACATCACCCTGGCCGGCCTGACCATCCGCAACGCCGGCGGCCGCGGCCTGTTCATCAGCCGCTCCAGCCGGGTCACCGTGCAGGATTGCGCCGTCGAGACGTGTCTGGACGGCGGCTTGCAAGCCATTCAGACCGACACCCTGCTGATCGAACGCTGCCGGGTGCGCAACTGCGCCCGGCGTTTCCTCTCCCACGGCCCCTCGCGCCAGCACGTCGCCCTGCTGGTGAGCGTCTCGACCAACGTCACCCTGCGCCACAACCAGGTGTTCGAGAATTCGGATCAGGGCATTCTGATCGGCCCGGCCTGCGCCCAGGCAATCGTCCGCAACAACGTCTGCTACGACAACCGCAACGGGCAGATCGGCCTCCTCTCCTCGCGCGACGTGGTGATCGATTCCAACCTGTGCTACCACACCGGCCGCGACGACTATCTCGACCTGCGCGGCCACCGCGGGCCGGGCATCACCAAGAGCGATCTGCGCGCCTACCGCGCCGATGGCGCGTGGCACACCCGGCAGGTGCACATCACCAACAACATCGTGGTCGGCTGCGGCGCCGGCTTCCAGACCCAGCGCGACGGCGGCAAGCTGACCAGCCTGCGGCTGGCCCACAACACCATCGTCAACAGCTTCGACGCCGGCATCCAGATCGCCGCTCAAGAGGGCGGTTCGCGGACGTACATCGAGAACAATCTCGTGGCCGCGTCTGAAGGCCACCTGGCCCACGTGCCGTGGCGCGCCGGCGGCGTCATCTGGCGGCACAATTTGTGGTCGGCCTTCCCCGGCGCGCGGGCGCATAACCCGTCCACCGACGTAATCGAGGCTGAAGTCGGGCTGGTCGATCAGTACGCGCCGGTGGCCCCCGGGGCGCTAACCGCCGAGCCGTATAAGCTGGTCGAAGGCTCCGTGGCCATCGACCGCGGCATCCGCGACGGCGCGGCCGTCGATAGCGACTTCTGGGGCGCGCCGCGCGCCGGGCGACCGGATTTGGGCGCTAACGAGTATCCCAACGGCGAGGGCGAGTACGACCAGGTGGAGTTGCCGCCGGACGGCGCGCGCGTGACGGCCGGCCTGCTGTGCCTCTACGACTTCAAGGAGGGCCAGGGCCGCCAGTTGACCGACGTGGGCGGCGTGGGCGAACCGCTCAACCTGACCATCCGCGATGCCGCTCAGGTGACCTGGAGCGCCGATGGGCTGCTCATCAACCAGCCAACTTTCATCTCTTCCGAGCGGCCGGCGGCCAAGATCATCGCCGCCTGCCAGCGGAGCAACGAGATCACCGTCGAGGCGTGGGTCACGCCGGCCAACGTGACGCAAGACGGCCCGGCCCGCATCGTCAGCATCTCGGCCAGCAAAACGGCCCGCAACGTCACGCTGGGCCAGGGGCTTTACGGCAAGCAGGCGACCGACCTGTACGTGGCCCGGCTGCGCACGGAGCAGACCTCGGCCAACGGGCTGCCGGCCGTTATCACCCCGGCCGGCTCGGCCACGCCGGCGTTGGCCCACGTCGTCTATACCCGTGACAACGAAGGGCGGGCCACGCTCTACATCGACGGGCAGGAGCGCGGCGTCATCACCGTGGGCGGCGCCTTCAACTGGGAGACGCAGATGCCCCTGTTGCTGGCGAACGAACTCTCCGAAGATCGTCCCTGGCTAGGCCAATTCCGGCTGGTGGCGATCTACGACCGCGCCCTGGAAGCGCGCGAAGTCCAGCACAACTACGAGGCGGGCCAGCCCGTCGGCGACGCCATCAAGGCGGAGTTCACCATCCCCGATGGCGACGAGTATGGCGTCGCGCCGCACACGATAGAGTTCGACGCGGCCGACAGCACGGCCGACGCGGGCATCGCCGGCTACTTCTGGGAGTTCGGCGACGGCCAGACCTCCAACCGCGCCAGCCCCGTCTATACCTATGCCCAGCCCGGCATCTTCAGCGTCTCGCTAACCATCACCGACAAGCAGGGGCGCACGAACAAGATCACGAAGGAGCGGCTGATCACCGTGGCGACTTCGCCCATCCCGCCGCTGCCGGCCGACTACGCCCGCTTCGTGCTGGTCAACGTGACCGATTCGACTGTCGTCGCCTTCGGGCTGCAATACCCGGACTTCCGCTGCGCCATCATGTGGAACGGCGAACCGTACCACATGATGGTCTACAGTGAACTCGACGACGTGCGCCGCGCTTACACAGGCGACACGGTACAACTCATTTGGGTGGATGAACTGGAAGCGTAGTTGAGAGTTAAGAGAGCATCTTGGAACTCTCAACTCCCGATTAACTTAACTCCACCAGAAAGGATAACGTGATAAGGTAGGACGCACATGACGACTTACTACGTAGACGGCAACGCGGGCAACGACTCGGCCGACGGCAGCAGCAATGCTCCCTGGAAAACGATTGGCAGGGCGACCGAGCAGGCAAAATCGGGCGACGAGGTGCGCATTCGCACCGCGACCTATCGCGAGATAGTCCGGCTGCGCACCGATAACACCACCTGGAAGGCCGACACCGGCCATACCCCTGTGATCGACGGCGGCTATCATGAGGGTCTTTTCCGCGCCGACGGTACGCTGCCCCATCCCGACCTGCAAACGGCCTTCCTGCCGGACCAGGTGCTCGGCAGTATGGTATCACTTAGCGCGACAGGAGTGGTTCTGGACGGGCTGACCGTCCAGAACGTGGCCGGTACAGCCATCAGCGTCAGCGAAAGTCGTTGCATCGTGCGCAATTGCCGCATCGACTTCACCTATGGTACGGCCATTCGGGTCAGCCCGGTGACGTACATCGACAATGTGCTGATCGAAAACAACGTTTCGACCCGCATCAGCGTGCGCTATTACGACCCGTTGCGCACTGGGGGCGGGCCGGAAAGCGTCAGCGGCGTGATCAGAGTTGGCAGGGCGCGCGACTGCATTGTGCGTAACAATATCTGCGCCTACGGCCACGGCGAAGGGATCAACCTCGACAAGGCCGGCTATCGCACGCTCGTCGAAGGCAATATCGTGCATACGTGCAACCACGTGCACATCTATATCAACCGCACCATCGACGCGGTAATACGCAACAACCTGGTCTACCATCTCTACCTGGACGACTTTGTGGGCGAAGACGGCCGTCCGCCGGCGGGCATCGCTATCGGCGATGAGTTGGGCGGCGATGGCAGCTGGCCCTACAGCGCCGGCGGCCAAATCTACAACAACATTGTGGTCGGCCTGGGCGCGCTCCTCAGTATCCGCAACAACGCCCGAAGCTACAACACTCAACTGGACAACTGCTACATCGGCTACAACACCTTCATCGGTGGCGCGAAGACGGTCGAAGCGGTGGCGATCGCCGGCAACATGCAGGGCCGCCCCCATCGCCCCAGCCTCATCGAGAACAATATCTTCCACGGCGGTCAACAGATCAGCAAGGCCAACGGCGACCTGAGCGCCATCGCCTTCCGCAACAACCTGTGGGGCGAACAACCGGCGGCGGCCATGCGCGGCCCCGGCGATCGCATTGGCAATCCCAATCTAGCCAATCCCACGGCCGAGTTGCGCGGCAAATTCCCGGACGCGGCCAGCAGCATCGACCCGCGCAACTACCAGTT
>NZ_JAYRVJ010000485.1:0-2351 GCF_041918635.1 Promineifilum sp. (SeqCode) | reverse complement strand
GACCTGTCGGCGGCCTTCGCCTCCGGCTGGATGCGCGTGCGCGGCCAGCGCCGCCGCCGCTCGGTAGACCGCGGCTTCGTCCTGTCCGACCACGTCGATTGGCCGGGGCTGCTGGACGCCATCGCCGCCACCGGGGCCGGCCGCGTCCTGGTGACCCACGGCTACACCGCCGTCGTCGCCCGCTACCTGCGCGAGCGGGGGGTGGAGGCGTACGAACTCAACGCGCCGTATACAGGGGAGCAGGAGGAAGAGGAAGCGGGCAGGGAGATATAGACGCATGCTATACTATAGGTATCGGCAAACTGCGAGCTTGGCTAGAAGTCACCGAACCCTTGTCCTGAAGCGGTGGAACTGAGGAGAATGCCTATGTTACTTGAGGATTATCTCGATTTTGTAGAGCCAGATGTCATCCGAATAAAAGGCCACCGGATCGGGCTGGAAGACGTTATCGACCTTTATCACCAAGGATACAGCGCCGAGCAGGTTGCTCTGGAGTTTCCTTCCCTGACCCTCGAAGAGATATACGCGACGTTCGCATATTACCTCCACAACAAAGCAGAGGTTGATGCTTATCTACAGCGCCTAGAGGAGTGGGTGGCCGAGAGTATTCGAGAACAAGAACGAAGTGAGCCGCCTGAAGTCGTCAAGCGCATTCGGGCTCTACGCGAGTCCCGCGAACAGTATAACGCATCCAAATGACGCTTCATTTCCTGCTAGACGAGAACATCTCACCCAAGTTGCGAGATGCGGCGCTCCGTCAGTATCCCCACCTCGATGTGCTTCGCGTCGGCGACCCCGGATGTCCGCCGCTGCAATCGCCAGATGATTTGATTCTCGAATACCTGGTCGAAGCTCAACGTGTGCTGGTGACCAATAACCGCAAGAGCATGCCCGGTCATGTCAAGCGGCTTGAGGCTCGGGGGCTTACCCATTGGGGCATCTTCCGTATCAGGCCAAGAACAACTTACCAAGAGTTGATCGATGCGCTCCTGTTATTCAACGAAGCAAGCGCACCGGAGGAGTGGGTTGGGGCGATGCGGTGGATACCCTTCTAACTCACAGTGCTATCTAGCCACCAGTATGCGACACTTCTCCGACCTCTACTTCACCCTCGACGCCACCACCAAAACCAACGACAAAGTCGCCGCCATGCGCCGCTACTTCGACGGCGCGGCCCCGGCCGACGCTGCCTGGGCCGTCTACTTTCTCAGCGGCCGGCGGCCCAAACGCCTGCTCTCCCCCCTTCTGCTGCGCCGCTGGGCGGCCGAACTGGCCGGCGTGCCGGAGTGGCTGCAAGAGGAGTCCTACCACGCCGTCGGCGACTCGGCTGAGACGGCTGCCCTGCTGTTGCCCGCCGCCAACCGGGCCAGCAACCGCCCGCTGCACGAGTGGGTGGAGGGCGTCATCTTGTCGTTACGCGAAAAGGACGAGGCGGGCCAGCGCGCCGCCGTGCGCGACGCCTGGGCCGAACTCGACGACCCGCAGCGCTACGTCTTCAACAAGCTCATCACCGGTGGCTTCCGCGTCGGCGTCTCGCAACGGCTGCTCATGCGCGCCCTGGCCGAGGCCGTCGCCCTGCCGGAGGCGACCATCGCCCACCGGCTGATGGGCGCGTGGGAGCCGACGCCCGCCTTCTACGACGCGCTCGTCCACCCCGACGAGGTCGCCGGGGAGGACGCCGGCCGCCCCTACCCCTTCTTCCTGGCTTACCCGCTGGAGGCCGACCCGGCCACGCTGGGCGACGTGGGCGAGTGGCAGGCGGAGTGGAAGTGGGACGGCATCCGCGCCCAGCTCATCCGACGCGGCGGCGCGACCTTCCTCTGGTCGCGCGGCGAGGAGCTGGTGACGGAGCGCTACCCGGAGGTCGCCGCCGCGGCCGAGGCGCTGCCCGATGGCACGGTCATCGACGGCGAACTGCTGGCCTGGGACTTCGACGCCGGCCGCCCCCTGCCCTTTGCCCGCCTCCAGCAGCGCATCGGCCGCAAGAACCTGGGCAAGAAGCTGCTGGCCGAGACGCCGGTCGTGCTGCTGGCCTATGACCTGCTGGAGTGGGCGGGCGCGGATTGGCGGGATCGGCCGCTGATGGAGCGGCGGGCGCAACTGGAGCGGCTGCTGATCGAAGTAAGCAGCGCGTGGCTGCCGCTATCGGCGGTGATCGAGGCGGATAGCTGGGCGGCGCTCGCGTCGCTACGCGAAAACAGCCGGGAGCGGGCCGTCGAGGGGCTGATGTTCAAGCGACTGTCGTCCCCCTACCGCGTCGGCCGGCGGCGCGGCGACTGGTGGAAGTGGAAGATCGAGCCCTACAGCGTGGACGCCGTGCTCATCTACGCCCAGCGCGGCAGCGGCCGGCG
>NZ_JAYRVJ010000484.1:0-5757 GCF_041918635.1 Promineifilum sp. (SeqCode) | reverse complement strand
TCCGGCAGGGAACAAAAGGGGTGGGTCAGCCGCGGCGCTTACTTGCGCTCGAAGCCGCCGTCAATGTAATACTGAACATCAACCGTCGCCGGCGGAATGAAGTCGTCATTCAGTTCCGGCACATACCACTGGAGGAAGTCGGTGTGATCGTAGGGATCGGCCCCTTCCATCAGGGTGCGCAGGGGGATGAACTTGGTCACTTCTTTGCCCTGCAGGATGTCGACCGCCGTCTGCAAGCAGTAGCGGGACATCGCGGGCGGGTCGGGGGAGCCGACGAACTCATAGTCGTACTCATCGGCCAGCCGCAGGAAGCCGTTGGGGACGTTGACCATGCCGAACTTCGGCGGTTCACGGCCCGCGTCTTCGAAGGCCAACGCCGCGCCGAGAGCCATCTCGCCGCCGCCGGCCCACACGCCGTCGATCTCAGGATTGGCCGCCATGATGGCTTCCATCTTCTGCTTGGCCGTGGCGATGTTCCACTGCGCGTACTCGGTGGCGATGATCTCGATACCGGGATACTGCGCCAGCGCGGCCAGCGCCGCGGCTTGCCACGTCTCCGTAGAGTCTACACCAGCAATGCCGTTGAAGACCACTACTTTGCCTTCACCGCCCATCAGTTCGGCCAGGCCGATGCCCGACTTGTAGGCCACTTCCCAGAAGTCCACGTCCACGCGGGAGGTGAAGTCCTCGCCCTCGATGCCGTTGGCGCAAAGGATGACCGGGATGCCGGCGTCGATGGCGCGGCGGATGACCGTCGTCGAGGCGGCGCGGCCCAGCGGCTCCACGACGATGGCGTCGGGCTGCTGCTCGATGAAGTTCTCGATGTCGCTGATCTGCTGGTTGGCGTCGTTTGTCACGGCCGTCAACAGCGGCTCCGCCAGGATGCCTTCCGCAAGCAACTGCTGGCCGTAGGCGTCGATGGTGACGTTGTAGGTGTTACCCCAGCCGTTGCTGGCGTCCTGTTGCGAGGCGGCGATGACGTAGGGGCCTTCTTTCTGGAAGGCGCTCGTATCCACAACCGTCTCCGCGTCAGCCAGAATGGCGCGCGAGTAGTCGGAATCCAGAGCGGCGGCGCTCACCTCAGGGCTATTCAGGATAGCCATGATGCCCGCGCCGGCGCCGGTGGTCTCCTCCGCGGCCGGCTCTTCGGCCGGGGCGGCGGCGACAGGCTCACCGACGATGGGGCCGTCGCGGTCATCCCACGCGGGGACCGGCCAAACGGCGGTGGCGGCGGCCAGTTCCGGCGGCCACACAGCAACCATCTCGCCATTCTGCCACTGGGCGATGACCGAAGCGGCTTCGTTCAGGCGGCCCTTCTCATCGAAGGACACCTGCGGCCACTGGAAGCCCCACTTGCCCTCGCCATCGGTGAAGGTGGTGGTGCGCAGCGTCTCGGCGATGACCTTCGGGTCGGTCGAGCACGCCGCTTCCAGCGCGTCGGCCAGCAGCCAGGTGGAGGCGTAGGTCGTGTTGTAGGTGCCACCCAGGTCCTGCCCGGTGTACTCCTGGAAGCGCGCCCGGAATTCCGGGTCCACGTTCAGGGCGCTGACCGGCGCAAAGTCCTGCGTGACGATGATGCCGTCGGCCACGTCTTGCCCGGCCTCATTCAGGAAGAAGGTGCTGCCAAAGCCGGAACCCAGGCTGATGATACCCATCTTCGGGTGATAGCCCTGTTCCTTGGCCTGCTTAGCCATCTGCGGGGCCTGGTTGTTGCCCAGGGCAAACCAGACGTCGGGGTCTTCCTGCTTCACGCGCAGGATAGTGTCGGTGAAGTCCTGCGCCGAGCCTTCATAAGTGAAGCTCGCCAGCAGTTCAATCCCTTCGGCTTCCAGCGCCTCGCGCCAGACCACTTCCACTTCCGAGCCAAACGTGAAGTTCGGTACGGTGATGACGGCCGTCTGCGCGCCCTGCTCCTTGGCCCACTTGGCGTCGTCCGCGCCCCACTGTTGCAGCGTGGAGACCGTCTGGAAGACGTACTTCAGGCCGCGGTCAGTGATAACGCCATCGAGCGCGTTGGGGACGATGTAGGGCACTTCGCTCCGCTCGGCGATCTCGGAGGCCGGCAGGGTCGTGCCGCTGAGGGCCGAACCCATGACCACCACTACACCTTCCTGGGAGATGAGCCGCTCCATCTCGGAGTTGCCCGTCTCGGCCACACCCTCGGTGTCGCCCTTGACCAGTTCCAGCGTCGCGCCGCCCAGGCACTGAATGCCGCCGGCGGCGTTGATCTCATCGATCGCCATCTGGTGCGACTTGATGTAGGGGTCGCCCGCCCAACCGGCGTCGGCGCCGGTCAACGGATAGAGAGCGCCGATCTTGATGACGCCGCCGGTAGCTTCGCCGGCAGGCTCCTCGGCCGCTTCACCGGCGTCGGCCGGCTCGGTCGCTTCGGACGGCGTTTCGTCCGTCGTGCCCACTTCCGCCTCGGGGGTGGCCTGGGAGCAACCCACCATCAGCGCCAGGGCTAGCAGCAACGCCATTAGCAACCACGTGAATCTTTTCATCTACCTCTCTCCTTAACTTAGAGATCTAACAACAGAGTGTTCTTCAATGCTGAGAAAACCTTGGCCCCGGTTCAAGGCATACGATGGCGTAGGCTTGACCGGGGTGCGGGTCGAGGGAAACGGTTGACTCTTCTTGTACAATAACGGACTCTCTCCTTCCTCTCCGGAGTGTTTGGCTCCGCGGCTTTTGCGCATGGAGAAGCCAGTGATCCTTGCGAAGTCATTGTGAACTTTATCACAATCCTCCTAAGCAACTCATAAAGGCCCCATAAGGGATTCATAAAGAAGGGCAGATCCATCATCCTTACTTTATGTTTCCCTTATGCCCTCTTTATGCGAACCTAATCAGTTTTGTGAAAAATATCACATAGTAAAGCCTTGGCGCTTGCGCCATCATCTATTGAGTGAGGAAGAACCGGCATGCAAACCACAAACAAAATCCAGACTGTGTCTTCGCTTATTGACACCATTAACTTCCGGGGCAAGAGCCTGCTCTCGATCAACGATCTCAGCAACGAACAAATCTATGGGCTGTTCGAACTGGCGGCGGCGTTCGAGCCTTGGAATCGTTCGGTCATCAACCTGTTGCCCGGCAACGTGATGGTGACGCTCTTCTTCCAGCCCAGCACGCGCACCCGCATGAGCTTCGAGACGGCCATGCACCGCCTGGGCGGGGCCGTTATTACGGAAGCCAACCCCATGGTGACCTCTTCCTCGGCCAAGGAGGAGAGCCTGTCCGACGCGATGAAGGTGATCTCCAAGTACGCCAACGTCATCGTGCTGCGCCACCCCAACGACGAAGAAGCGCGCGACGCCTGCAACTACGCCGACTCGCCCGTCATCAACGGCGGCTTCGGCCACTGGGAGCACCCCACCCAAGCCCTGCTCGACCTCTATACCCTGTGGCGTACGCAGGGCCGGGTCGAGGACGTGAACGTCTGTATCGCCAGCGCCGACCTCGTCGCCGCGCGCACCGGCCATTCGATGGCTTACGGCCTGGCCCGTCTGGGGGCCAACGTCACCCTGGCCAGCCCCAAGGCCAACCGCACCCCGGCCAGCGTCATGGAGAAGGTGGGCGCGGTCAACGGCAACGTCAAGGAAGTCTTCGACCTGGATCAGGACAGCTTCAACGAGATGATCGCCGACATGGACCTGGTCTACCTGCCCGGTTGCAGCGCGCCCAAGGGGGCCGAGGCTGAGGCGTTCAAGAAGGTTATGGATAGTTACTACGTCCGCCACGAGACGCTGGAGCGCGTCCGCCAGGAGCAGGGCCGCACCATTTGCGTCACCCACACCCTGCCGCGCCGGCCGGGCGAGATGGATCTACGCATCGACACCACGCCCAGCCAGCAATATTTCGAGGCCATCACCTATAGCGTTTCCATCCGCATGGCCCTCGTTGCGAGCATCCTGGGCAACTAAATAATTACGAATTACGAATTCGGAATTAGGAATCAAAACCTTCCCTCCGTCATGGCATTCCTAATTCCTAATTCCTAATTACCTGGAGGAACAGCATGACCGACAAACTGGCCGTCATCGCCATCGGCGGGAACTCCCTCATCGCCGACAAACAGCACCAGTCCATCCCCGACCAATACCAGGCGGCGAAGGACACCTGTGAGCACATTGCCGACATGATCGAACAGGGCTGGACCGTCGCCATCGGCCACGGCAACGGCCCGCAGGTCGGCTTTGTGCTGCGCCGCTCCGAGATCGCCCACCGCGTGGAAGGGCTGCACGAAGTCCCGCTGGACGTATGCGGCGCGGATACGCAGGGTGCGACGGGCTACTCTCTGCAACAAAATCTCTACAACGAGTTCGTGAAGCGCGGCATCAACAAGCCGGTCGCCACCATCGTGACGCAGACTGAAGTAGATCGCGCCGACCCCGCCTTCAAGAACCCGACCAAGCCCATCGGCGGCTTCATGGACGCCGACGAGGCTCAATCGCGGCGCGAGAACGACAGCTGGGACGTGGTCGAGGACGCCGGCCGCGGCTGGCGGCGCGTCGTGCCCTCGCCGCTGCCCAAGCGCGTGGTCGAGGAACCGGCCATTCACAATCTGATGGAAGCCGGTATGTGCGTCATCACTGTGGGCGGCGGCGGCATCCCGGTGGTCGCCGACGACAAAGGCCAACTCGAGGGCATCGCCGCGGTCATCGACAAGGATTACGCCTCGGCCCTGCTGGCCTCCTCGCTGGGGGCGGAACTGCTGATCATCAGCACCGCCGTCGAGAAGGTAGCGCTCAGCTTCGGCAAGCCGGAGCAGCGCTGGCTGGACACGATGACTGTGGCCGAGGCCAAGGGCTATCTGGCCGAGGGGACACACTTCGCCAAAGGCAGCATGGCCCCCAAGATTCAGGCGTGCATCAACTTCCTGGAACAGGGCGGCAAACGGGCCATCATCACCAACCCGGCCAACATCTCCCGCGCCCTGCGCGGCGAGACGGGCACCAGCATCACCAACTAACAGGGACTAGGGGCTAGGTGCTAGGGACTAGGGAAGCGCGCTCTTCCCCTAAAACCTAGCGCCTAGCACCTAACGATTGAACATGGCCGCAACACACCTCTTCAACCACGGTCGCTTCATCACCGAAACGGGCGAGTTCTTCGGCGGCCTCGTCGTCGAGGATGGCAAGGTTGCCCAAGTGGTGGGCGAGCACGCCGCCGTATCAGCCGACCAGGTGACCGACCTGGCGGGCCTGACCGTGCTGCCCGGCATGGTGGACGACCACGTCCACTTCAACGAGCCGGGGCGCGAGCATTGGGAAGGCTATCACACCGGCAGTATGGCCGCGGCCGCCGGCGGCGTCACGACCTTCATCGAGATGCCGCTCAACGCCACACCCCCCTCCATCAACCGCGCCAACCTGCTGCACAAGCAGGCTGCCGTGCGCGACAAGGCCGTTGTCGATTATGCCCTGTGGGGCGGTCTGGTGGACGACAACGTGGCCGACCTGGCCGGGCTGCACGAGGAAGGAGTCATCGGCTTCAAAGCGTTCATGAGCGAGAGCGGCGTCGATTTTGCCCGCGTCGATGACGACGTGCTCTACGCCGGCCTGCGCCGCGCCGCCGAACTGGGTAACCTGGTCGCCGTCCACGCCGAAAGCCAGCACGTCACCCAACTGCTGGGCGACGAACTGCGCGCGGCGGGACGCACCGACCGCGCCGCCTGGAGCGAGTCGCGCCCGCCGGCGGCTGAACTGGAGGCGCTGTCCCGCGCCGTCTATTGGGCCGGCGTCAGCGGCGGCC
>NZ_JAYRVJ010000483.1:0-28224 GCF_041918635.1 Promineifilum sp. (SeqCode) | reverse complement strand
CGCGAAATCCAGCATGCCGGATGCGCGCCCGAACTGCTCTTTGGGGATCATCAGCGTCACCGCCGCCGAAAACGCCGGGAACTGGAAGGCGTTGAAGGCGCCGGTGATGGCGTTACCCAGGTAGACTTGCCACAGCTCCAGGTCGCCCGTCGTCAGAACGATGAGCAGCCAGGCAATCGTCACGATGCCCGCCGCCAAGTCGGTCAGAATGACGACCAGCTTGCGGTTCGAGCGATCCACTAGCGCCCCTGCCACCGGGCTGAGCAGAATGCTGGGGGCAACGAAACAGAAGATGGCAATGGTCAGGGCCGTGGCTTGACCTGTCTTCTCGAACAGGTAGAAAGAGAGGGCGAAATTGGTCATGCCCGTGCCCAACATGGACACCAGCTGACCGAACCAGATGAGGAGGAAACCGCGCATGCCGGAGAGGCGAGGAGGGGTGTTCAATGGCGTCTCCTCCGGCCGTCAGGCCATGTCCCACGTCGCATCGCCGAAGAAGTCGCCGTGGTCGCGGGTGATGAAGGCTTCGATCTGCGCCCGGCGGTCGCCCAGGCGAAAGTGCGGGCCGTGGCCGGGGTAGCAGACGATCTCGTCGGGCCAGGGCAACACCACATCGCGCAGGGTGTCGAGCGTCTGGCGGAAGTCGCCGGCCGACCACGTCCGTCCCGGCCCGCCATCGAAAAGCGTGTCGCCGACGACCACGCGCGTATCATCGAGCAGGTAGAAGCAGATCTGGTCGGGGATGTGCCCCGGCGCGTGGTAGACGCGCAGCACGTGCTCGCCGACCAGAAAGGAATCGCCGTCGCGCAGGTCGATCTCGGCCTGAAGCGCCAGGTCGCCGTGGTGCGGGCCGGGGAAAGCGCCCAGCGGCACGCCCAGCCGCCGCCGCATCTCGTCGAGTGCGCCGACGTGATCGGGGTGGGTGTGCGTGAGCAGGATGGCGATGGGCGAGGTGCCGGCCAGCATCTCGGTCAGGTCGTCGGCGTCGTCGCCGGGGTCGATAAGGACGCTCTGGCCCGTGTGGGGGCAGACCAGGGCGTAGGTGTTCATGCCCCACGGGCCGACCTGGCGGGTGCGCAACTCTAAAGGCATCAACTTACTTCTCCTAGGCGCTTGTGTTCAAACTCGGCTGCTTGCGGTCCCGCGAGACGTTGCAGACCGTGACCGGCAGCGATTAGCGCGTCGCCGCTGAGGCGCAACAGGCGCGCCCGGAAGGGAGGACGCAGAGCAGCTGCCGCCCGTTCGCGCTCGCGCATCTGGACGAATTGCCGCCGCTTTTCCTCTTGGAAGGACAAGATTATCTCTGCCTGCACGTCGGGATGCAACATGACCCATCTCCTGAGAAGACATCCACAGATTTCATAGATTTCGCAGATTTAGAGCGCGCAGGAGGAGCGTTACCCGGAACGCGCCTGACAATGAAAACTGTGGGCTGTTGATAACGAAGCGGGCGACGAGGTGTGTACGGTATTAGATGATTGTCTAATACAGTAGATATTAATCTAAGATGGGATGGTTGTCAATAGGGTAATCAGGGGATAGGAGACAGGGGAGAGCGTTTACATCTGAGCGTGACGAGTTACGCTAGAGCTGACCAACGTAGAGGTTCGTCAGATAGCGGAAGCGCACTTGCCCTGCCTGTCGGTGGGCCTCAAAGGCATCGCGCAGCGCTTGGCGTAGCGGTTCATACCGGGGGTCGCCGGGCAGAGGAGCGTAGGAGGCGGAGAGGAACCCGCCCCATAGCGCGTCCCAATCGAGCGGGCGGCTATGCTCAAACACCCGCTCCTGGTAGCCCCTGGTGAACAGCGCGTCCATCTCGCCCCGATGACTGCGATGGGTGACGGCGTGGTAGCCGAGGCCGAATGCGCCCAACGTCCCCTCGTAGGCGGCCATGAAGGGGTCGCCCTCATGGAGCCGCGCGTTCCAAACCAGCGCGACCCAGCCGCCCGGCTCAAGAATCCGGCCGAACTCGACGCGCGCCGCCGGCCCATCGAACCAGTGAAACGCCTGCCCGGCCGCCACCAGGCCAACGCTCCCGTCGGGCAGCCCCGTCGCCTCGGCCCGGCCGGCGACGCTAACGAAACGGAGGTAATGGCCGAGGGCGCGTTCGGCCGCCGCGCGCATCGCTTCGTTTGGCTCCACGGCGTAGACGGTGTGGCCGCGCTGCAGGAACATCTCGGTCAGGATGCCGGTTCCGGAGCCAACGTCGGCCACCACTGTTTCTCGTGTCAGGCCAAACTCGTCGCGCAGGCAGTCGAGCACTGCTGGCGGGTAGCCGGGGCGGTAGCGGGCGTAGTTCTCGGCGCGGTCGGAGAAGCGTTGGGTCGGGTCTGGCTCACTCATAGCGGTTGAATGAACTCCAGGCGATTGCCGAACGGGTCGCGGCACTCGAAGCGGTCATAGCCGGGGATGGGCACGCTCTCCAGCGGGCGAACGCCGGCCACCGCCAACCGCGCTCGCCACGCGGCGAGGTCGTCCACCTGATAGGCGACGTGGGCCTTGGTACGCGCCCGCTCGACGCCATCCTCGACGCCGACGTGGAGTTGCTGCCCGCCTACGTCCACCCAGAAGCCGCCGCGCGCTTTCAGCGAGTCTGGCTTATCCACTTCGGTCAGGCCCAGCAGTTCGCAGTAGAAGCGGCGCGCCGCGCCCTCTTCCTGCGGCGGCACAGTGATCTGGACATGATGGATGCGGACAGGCGTCATCGTTCGTCTAACCCTTAGCCGCCGGCGCTGAGCGCCGCCAGCACGCTCTGCAACTCTTCCGGCAGTTCGGACGTGATGTGCAACAACTCGTTGTCCGATGGCCGGCGGAAGCTCAGTTCGGCGGCGTGCAGAAAGTGACGCCGCAAGCCGAGTGGCTCCTTGCGCCGGCCATAAAGCGTGTCGCCTACCACCGGATAGCCCACAAAGGCGAGGTGGATACGAAGCTGGTGCTTGCGCCCCGTGCGGGGCCGGCACTCCACCAGCGTGTAATCGCCATAATAAGCCAGCGCTCGATAGGCCGTCTGGGCCGGGCGGGCGTCGCCGCGGGTCTCGGGCACTACGGCCATGCGCTGGCGGTGGCGCGGGTCGCGGCCGATGGGCGCGTCAACCACTGCCTCCGGCGGCTGGAGCGCCCCGTTCACCAGGGCCAGATAGACCTTCTGCACTGTGCGCTGCTTGAACTGGTTCTGCAGATACCACAGGGCGTGGTCGTGTTTGGCGGCGACGATCAACCCGGACGTATCCTTGTCCAGCCGGTGCACGATACCCGGCCGTCGCTCGCCGCCCACGCCTTCCAGATCGGGGCAGTGCGCCAGCAGGGCGTTGACCAGCGTGCCCCCAGCGTGGCCCAGCGAAGGGTGGACGACCATCCCCGCCGGCTTGTTGACCACGATCAGGTCACGATCCTCGTAGCGGATATCGAGCGGGATATCCTCGGCCTTCACCTCTGCCTCGACCACCGCCGGCACCGACGCTACCAGCGATTCGCCGCCCACGATGCGATAGCTGGGGCGGGCGCGCTCCCCGTCGATGGTCACCAGCCCCTCGCGGATGAGCTTCTGCCACTGCATGCGCGACAAGTCGGGCAGCGCTTCGGTCAAGGCGCGGTCGAGCCGTTCACCGACGGCGTCCAGGGTCAGTTCGACTTGGGTGTTGTGGAGGGACATGGGGGAGTAGCTAGTAGGTCAGCGGGTCAGTGTTCAGTATGTAGTGGGCAGTAAGGAGTAAGTAGTGCATGCAGGTGGTTAGTTATTGCCAGCGGGTTGAGCCTGTGTCACTCGGCGCTTTTCGGTTCGGAGTCGGCTGGGCGCAGGGCCAGGTCGGGGGCGTTGGCTTTCATCGCCTCCTGTTCCTTGCGATACTCCCGCAGGTAGACGATGGCGAACAGGACGATGCCGCCGGAGATCGCCATGTCGGCCACGTTAAAGATGTACCACGGGCCAACGTCGATGAAGTCGGTCACGTGCCCTTGCCGCATGCGGTCGGTGAAGTTGCCCAGCGCGCCGCCGAGTTGCAGCCCCAGCGCGATGCGGAGCGGCCAGTGGCCGCCGGGCAGCGTCAGGTTGAAGTAGACAATGGCGATGGCTACCACCACCGCCAGGCCGGCGAAGATCATGCCCGTGCCCTGAAACAGGCCGAAGACTGCGCCGGTGTTGGCCGTGTGGACGATGCGTAAAACTCCTTCGAGCGCCGGGATAGGCGCCCACGAGCCGTAGAGCGGGATGCGCGTCTCTACCAGATACTTCGTCAACTGATCGACTGCCAGCACCGCGGCCGTGATCAGGAAGGGCAGCGCCTTTTCTGGCCAGGTAGCGCGCGGGTATTCGAGAGCGGCTGGCGGCCCAGGAGCGCCCGGTGTGTCAGCAGAGTAGACGGCTTCGGCCGGGGTCGGCTGTTGTACGATGAGAGGCAACTCCGCGGCCGGCTCCTCGGTCAAGGGGGCTTCAGGTTCGATCATGGGCGCATTGTACCAATCGACCGGCGCAGGGCGCAAGGCCGGTTAGGAAACGCTCAATCGTTCGGCCACGATGATGGTCACCACGCTGGCCGGCAGCGTTACAGTGTGGTGGCGAACGGAGAAGCCCGGCCCGACCAGCGCGCGCGTCCAGAACTCATCTTCAGTTCCGGCATCGCCGGGCGCGCCGCCATCCTGTCCGGTGATTGCGTATAACCAATCGATGAATCGCACCGCCGGCCCGCTGCCGGTCAGTTGCGCGCCCGGCACAACGACCAGCCGGCCGCCGGGCCGCAAGACGCGGTGGAGCGCCGCGACTGTCGACGGGGCGGTGATGTAGGCCGTGGGGAACGTCGCCAGTGCGCCATCGAAGGAGGCGTCGGCGAAGGGGAGGGCCTGGGCATGGCCGCGCACCAGCCGCGCCGGCGCATCGCCGCTGGCCAGCCGCCGCCGGGCGATGCGCCCCATCTGCGGCGAGAGGTCAAGCCCCGTTGCGTCGAAGCCACGCTCGCGCAGCGCCGCCAGCATGTGGCCCGGCCCATGCCCCACTTCCAGCACGCGCGGCCCGCTGACAAAGGGCAACCCGCACGCCGCCCACGCCCGCCACTGGCCGAGCGAGACGATGTTGCTGACAGCGTCATACGTCCAGGCGAACTGGTGGTATAGCAGGTGAAAGAGCGTGGTGAGTGGCATGTGCATGCAGCAGGTGGCAAGTAGCGGGTCAATGGTCGTTAGGCGCGCTCCCCCGCCCCTCTGCTCCCCCGTACCCCCGCGCTTACCTCAGATAAATCGGATTGCTATAGATCCACCCCCGCTCCCGCCCCTCATAGGGGATAAGACACTCCACGCGATAGGCGCCGGGTTCGTCGGGGATGTAAGCCAGGTTCGACTCGCGCTCGACCTCGGCCATCACCTTGCCGTGCCGGATGAGCCGGATGCGGCAGCGGGCGGGGGCTTTAACCTGGAGCGTTGCCCCAAGCCCGTACGGCATCTCGTCGCCGATAATGCCCCGGCCGACGCCCTGCACGGTGAAACGGAATCCGGCCGTGGAGCCAGCCATGTCGTAGCCGACCCAACTGTGGCCGCGGCCGAAGGCCCGCAACAGTAGCGCCCGGTCGTGGGCCATGTCGCCGTTCAGCGGCTCTGGGAGGAGCACGTGGGTGTTGACGGCGCGAAAGAGGAACTCGTAGGGGTAAACAATGCGCCGCAACGGGCCGAGGCGCATGGGCGTGCCGTGGGCGTCGCTGTTGCCGATGGCGGCGACGCGCATCCCCCGGCTCAAAAAGTCATCCCACAGCGCCAGCGTCTCCGGCTCCGGGCCGGTGACGTAGCGCTCCGGGTGCAAGGTCATCCACAGTCCGACCAGCGCGCTGACGAGTTTGTTCTTCCAGCGCAACTTCTCCAGCCGCGCGGCCACGGCGTTCTTGAAGCTGGACATGTAATTCCATATTTCCAGCCCGCTGAATCCCTCGATATCCCAGTCATGCCAGCCCAAATCGGGCGAATCGATCAGCGGCAGGTCGCGTTCGTGGGGGTGGGCCAGGAAGCCGTAGCCGCCCGCGCCGAGCGTCTCGTCGATGAGCGCCTGCGGGTCGGGGGCGTGGCGGGCCAGTTCCTTGCCCGCGCCATAGGCCAGAAAGTGGCTGGCCTGCGGCTGGCGGCGGACGTTGTGTACCTCCTCGCCGGTCATCAGCAAGACGCGACCGTGTTCGTTCTCGTAATACCCCTCGACACCCGTCACGTAAACGTTGTGGTCGGTGACGATGATGTAGTCCAGTCCGGCGGCGATGGCTTCTGCGGCGATCTCGGCGTGCAGCTTTTCCCCGTCCGAATAGGACGTGTGAATATGCATGTTTCCGCTGTAGTGATGCCAGTCCGACATATGGGGGTTCTCTTGCCTTAGACAGCCCTTCCAAGTTCGAATGCTACCGTGTTTAGTGGCCTCCGTCCAGACTAAAGAGCTGTCAGGTGGACAGCCAACGGGGGTTCACTCTCGCAAACCCCCCGTTGGCTGTCGCCCCGGCAGGTCTGTGCAGATCGGCGCGGCCGCGCCTATAATTATGTCTAATGATCAACGCCAATTCATACCTTCGCGCCGCGCCGCGCTGGGCCGCGCTGCTGCTCACCGCCATCGTCTTGCTCGCGGCCTGTGACCGCGGCGGCCGGCTGACCCAACCGCTCCCACCGTCGCCCACGTCGCCCGCGCTTATCGCGACACCAGGTGGCACACCGACGGGCGAGCCGGCCGCCGCCGTCCCGTCACCCCAGCCCACCGCCACCTACGATCCCACCCGGCCGGCCTGGACGATCTTCTACTACGCCGGTGCGGACAATGATCGCGCCGCCTACGTCTGGGACGACCTCAATGAGCTAGAGGCCGCCGGCGCCGGCGACGCGGTGCGCGTCGTCGCCCAGGTTGACTGGCCGGAGAACGGCCCGGCCGGCACAGCCGAGGGCGCGCGCTATCTGGTGCGGCCGGATGAGGATCGCGGGCAACTCGCTTCTGAGGTCATCGCCACGCTGGGCGAGACGAATCAGGGCGACCCGGCGGCGCTGGCCGACTTTCTGGTGTGGGGCATGACCACCTACCCGGCCAACCGCTACGCCCTTTTCCTGGGCGACTACGGCGGCGGCTGGGCGGGCTGCTGTCTGGATACGGCCGCCGGCGCGCCGGGCCAGAGCGACCACCTGAGTCTGGCCGATCTGGATCAGGCTCTCGCCGCGGCCACGGCCGGCGGCGCGCGCCTGGAAATCATCGCCTTCGCCGCCAGTCTCATGAGCCAGCTCGACGTGCTCCAGACGGCGCAGCCCTACGCTGCTTTTGCCGTCGCCTCGCCCGGCCTCGTGCCCGGTGCGGCCTGGGATTACCAGAGCGTGCTGGCTCAACTCAACGCCGAACCGCTCATCGATGGCCGCCAGTTCGCCGCCGATCTCGTCACCGCGTTCGTCAACGCGCAGCGTCAACTGAATGGGGATGAGTTCGTCAGTATGACCGCGGTTGACCTGGCCCGTGTGCCCGCCCTGACCGCCGCCGTCGAGACGCTGGCCGCGGCGCTGGCCGCCGATCCGGCGCTGGGTGGGGCTATCGCCGCCGACGCGCGGCGGGGCGCGCAACATTACGGCGAGGCGACCCTGGTGGCCGAGCGCCTCGCCGCCGTCGATATGCTCCACGCCGCAGCCATCATCGCCGAAGTGGCCCCAGACGGCGACTTGCGAAACGCCGCCATAGCGGCCGGCACAGCCGTCGTCGATGCTCTGGTGGCCGACGAGCGCGGGTTGGGTATCCCCGCCGGCCGGGGCATCGCCCTCTACTGGCCGGCCGGCGCGCCCGCCCCACTCTATGCCCAGGCCAGCCGGCTGCCAGGTTGGGCCGGGTGGCTATCAACTGCCGCGGACAGCGCTCCGCCCGCCAGCTTCCTGACGCTGGATGGCGGTACGCGCGAGACGGTGCATATGGCTCAGCCGGCGCTGATGCGGGCCGAACTCATCGCCCACGGCGCGGCCGAGGTGGCCGTCGTCGCCGACCAGGAGTTGGCCGACGGCCGGCGCATCCTGCGCCAATACGAACCGCTCCAGCCCCCTCTCTGGGCGCTGCCCGGCGGCGTCAGCGCCTCGCTCTGGCGCGACGGCCGGCGCGAGTCGTTCCTCATCTGGGACGCTACCGGCGGCTACCTGTCCGACGCCGCCGGCGCGGGCGACTACGCGCCGCTGCGCCCCGTGGATCCATCGCCGGCCGGGGCGCAATTGGCCGTCGCCGGCCACTTCCGTCGCGCGGGCAGTGAAGTCGCCCATCAGGCGGCGGCCGTATTTGGACCGGGCACCGCCGCCTCGACACACCTCTGGGCCGCCGCGACCGTGGGCGATGCCTTCCTCGTCGGCGAACTGCGGCCGGTTTCCGGCGACGTGTTCCAGCCGTCGGCGCTCATCGTCGGCGCGGATGGAGCGTTGACGCCCGAACCCGGCGCGCCGCTGGTCTATGATGGGGCGCCGGCCATCTATCGCGGCGTCCGGCCGCTGCCCGCCGGGCGCTACAGCGTGGGCGTGCGCGTCGCGCCGCCGGCCGGGCCGCCGGTGTTGGCCGCCCGCTCTCTGACGGTCGATCCGGCCGCGGCCCCGGTAGGTTTTCGCGCCTTTGTCGACGCAACCCACAATGCGCAGTTCGTCTATCCGACCGACTGGCCGTCGCCCACGCCGGGCGATGGCGTCACCATTGCCAGCAGCCCCGACAACGCGACGCAGCTTCAAGTACGCTACTATCCAAACTGGACGGGCGACCTGACGGCGCTGCACGCTGAGGCGCTGGGCGCTTTTGGCAGCGTCAGCATCCTCCTGCAAGAGCCGGCGCGCGTAGGCGGTGAGTTGGGCGTCGGGGCCATACGCACCGCCTACGGCTACGACAGCGCCGAGGCGGGGGCGCGCACCGGCACGTTTTTGACTTTCCTGAAGGACGGCGCCGGCTATGTGGTGGACGTGGACGGGCCGCGCGAGGCGGAGGCGACGACGCTGGCGATGGTCGATACCATCGCCGCCACGTGGCAATTCCTGTCGCCGCGGCTCGGTTTCGGACCGGAGCCGCTGGCGATGTTGAACGTGGCCGGCTTCCAGATCGCCTACCCGGCGGGCTACGCCTACCAGGAGTTCAACGGCTGGCATCGCTTCACCGCCGATCCGCAGACCTTCGCGGCCGTGCGCATTCAGCCCGCCGGCCGCACGCCGTCCGAGGCGATGAGCGGCCTCCTGCTGACGGCGGCCGAGGGCGTGAGTGGCTTCACGGCCGACGAGCCGCGCCACTTTTTCTACGCCGGGCGCGTCTGGGAGCGCAATGACTTCACCTATACCGATGAGGCCGGGGGCGTCGTGCGCGGGTTATTGCTGAGCGGCGTGGATGGCGACGCCGAGATCGCCGTCTGGGCCGAGGCTGCTGACGGCAGCGACCTGATCGAGCGCGTCTTCCTGCCCGTTGCCGCTTCGATTGAGCGCATTGCCGCCCCGCCGTCGGGGTAGCAACGCCCGGCAAAACCATGTCTTCGTCCCAACGACAGGAGTTCCTGGCCGGCGTGCGCGCCGAATTGCCCATCGTCGCCGGCGTTGTGCCGTTCGGCATGATCTTTGGAGCCGTGGCCGTGGCCGCGCTACCGCCGCTCCTGGCCCTATCCATGTCCTCGGTCATCTTCGCCGGTTCGGCCCAGTTTATCGGGGCGCAACTCTTCGCCAACGCCGCGCCGGTGGCCGTGCTGCTGATGACTACGTTGATCGTCAACCTGCGCCACCTTCTCTATAGTGCCTCGCTGGCCCCCTACGTGCGCCACTTGCCGGCGCGCTGGCGGCTGCTGCTGGCTTATTTGCTGACCGATGAGGCTTACGCCGTCACCATCCTGCACTACACCGAGCAGGACATGCCGCGCGACAAGCCGCCCGTTGCGCCGCCGGCCGCGCGCGGCGACAATCGCCACTGGTTTTATCTGGGCGCGGGGCTGACGTTGTGGGTCTCCTGGCAGACCAGTACCGCGCTGGGCATCTTCCTCGGCGCGGCCATTCCGGCCAGCTGGTCGCTCGACTTCGCCCTGGCGTTGACCTTCATCGGCATGATCGTGCCGACGCTGCGCGACCGGCCCCACGTGGGCGCGGCGCTGTCGGCCGGGCTGGTGGCCGTGCTGACCGCGGCCTGGCCCTACAAGCTGGGGCTGATGGCCGCCGCGCTGGTTGGCATTCTGGTCGGCGTTGTCCTGGAGCGCACAACCAGGCGGCGCCAGACCGCCCACACGGAGACGCGCCCATGAGCACCATCACGCTGGCCTTGACGATCTTGGGCATGGGGCTGATCACTTTCGGCATTCGCGTGGCGCTCTTCTTGTTGCCGGAGCGGATGGCCCTGCCGGCGTGGCTACTGCGGGCGTTGCGCTACGTGCCGGCGGCGGTGCTGTCGGCAATTATCCTGCCCGAGTTGTTCCTGCCCGGCGGGACGTTAGACATGTCCTTAGGCAATGCGCGGCTCCTGGC
The DNA here is from genome assembly GCF_041918635.1 of Promineifilum sp. (SeqCode). Taxonomy (NCBI): domain Bacteria; kingdom Bacillati; phylum Chloroflexota; class Ardenticatenia; order Promineifilales (SeqCode); family Promineifilaceae (SeqCode); genus Promineifilum (SeqCode); species Promineifilum sp. (SeqCode). Next base: position 17,784 of record NZ_JAYRVJ010000483.1, on the reverse strand, counting down.
CGGTCTGGCGGCCATCCTTATCGCCTGGCGTACGCGGAACGTACTGCTGACCGTCGGTGTCGGGATGGTCGCGCTGTGGCTGCTACAAAGCCTGCTTGGACGCTAACTAAAGGCCTGATAGATGGGCGGCCACAAGTTTCGCTCCGGTCAGAGTGCTATTGGCCGCCCATCTGTCAGGTCTGGGCGCTTTGCTTTACCAAACGGCGCGGCTGGCGTAAAGTAAGGTGAGGCTCTAGACAAGCCTGAACAGGAGCAAACGATGTACAAGACCATCCTCGTCCCGCTGGACGGCTCGGCGCTGGCCGAGTCCATCCTGCCCTACGTTGAAGAGCTGGCCCGGCTCGGCGATTCGACGGTCATTTTCCTGCAAGTGGTCGATCTGCCCCATAGTGTAGGCATTCCCAAGGGTAACGCCTTCGACGCGATGACCCACATGACGACCGAGGAGGCCAACCAGCGCGTGGCCGAGGCGCTGCGCTACCTGGACGGCCTCGTGGAACGCCTGCGCGCCCAGGGTATCACGGCGCGCAGCCTGGTCGAGTACGGCCCGGTGGTCGCCACCATCCTGCGCGTCGCCCAAGAGGAGTCGGCCAGTCTCATCGCGCTGGCCAGCCACGGCCGCGGCGGCCACGGCGACGTCTACTACGGCAGTGTCGCTACTGGCGTTGTCCAGCGCGTCGATCGCCCTCTCTTCATCATCCGCGCCCAATGACCTATCCGAACTGGCTTCTCTCGGTCCACCACGACGGCTCCGAGCTTTACGTCTCCAAACTGCGCCCGCGCCTGGGCGAGACAGTGCAATTGCGGTTGCGCGTCGCCCACCTGGCCCCTGTCCGGCGCGTCGTCCTGCGCACGTTTCCCGACGGCGAGCAGGCGCTGACGGCCATGCGGCGCGGCGCGACCCAACCGCCGGCCCAATGGTGGGAAGCCGACCTCTTCATCGGCCAGCCCACCAACCACTACCGCTTCATCATCGACGCCGCCGATGGCCTGTGGCACTACTCAGCCGCCGGCCCGTCGGACTTCGTGCCGCTCGACCAGACCGACTTCCGCATTCTGGCCGACTACGACGGCCCGGAGTGGCCGGCCACGTCCGTCTTCTACCAGATCTTCCCCGACCGTTTCGCCAACGGCGACCCTGCCACCGACCCGCGACCGGATGAGTATGAGTACCGGGGCTACCGGCCGGTCACTTACCCCTGGGAGACCCCGCCGCCGGCCGACGCCTTCTTCCCGCTGGTCTTCTACGGCGGCGACCTGCCCGGCATTGAGGCGCGGCTCGACTACCTGACCGATCTGGGCGTCAACGCGCTCTATCTGAACCCGGTTTTTCACGCCTACTCCAACCACAAGTACGACGTGGCCGACTACGACCACGTCGATCCGCATCTGGGAGGTGACGCGGCGCTGGTCTCGCTGCGGCGCGCGCTCGACGCGCGCGGCATGCGCTACCTGCTCGATATCGTGCCCAACCATTGCGGCTACTGGCACCCCTGGTTCCAGAGTGCGCTGGCCGACCCCAGCGCGCCCGAAGCGGAGTACTTCACCTTTCGCCGCCATCCTGATGAGTACGCGTCGTGGCTGGGCGTCTGGACGCTGCCCAAGCTCAACTACCTGAGCGCCGCCCTGCGTCGCTGCATCTATGAGGACGCCGACGCCGTCTTTCGCCGCTGGTTGCGCCCGCCCTTCTCGGCTGATGGCTGGCGCGTTGACGTCGCCAACATGCTGGGCCGCCAGGGGGAGACGCAACTGGGTCAGGAAATCAACCGGGGTATCCGGCGCGCCGTCAAGGAGACCCGCGCCGATGCCTACCTGATGGGCGAGCACTTCTTCGACGCCACCGACCAGCTCCAGGGTGACCAATGGGACGGCGTCATGAACTACGGCGGGTTTGCCCAATCGCTGTGGTACTGGCTGAGCGGCTACCGGCAGGGCGCGCACGGCTTTGCCGAATCGCTGACCGCGCCCTATTGGCCGACGACGGCCATGACCGCGACGTGGCAGAGCCGGCTGGCGGTCACCCCCTGGGCGGTCGCCCTCCAGCAGTACAACCTGTTAGGCAGCCACGACACCGAGCGCATCCGCACCCGGCTCAACGGGGACGACGCGCTGCACCGGCTGGCTACGGCCGTGTTGCTGACCTTCCCCGGCGTCCCCGGCCTGTACTATGGCGATGAGATTGGCCTGATGGACGCGCCCGGGCTGAACTCGCGCGGTTGCATGATCTGGGATGAAGCGCGCTGGAACCGGCCGCTGCGTGACTACCATCGCGCGCTCATCCAACTGCGCCGCCACTCGCCAGCGCTGCAACGGGGCGGCTTCCAGGTGATCCTGACTGAGGCCGAGACGGTGGGCTACCAGCGCGAGAGCGCCGCCGATCGCGTATTGGTCTTCGCGCACCGGGCGCAGGAGCCGCGCCCGGCCGGCGCCGTTCCCGTGGCCCACGGCGGCATACCCAACGGCGCGCGCTTCGTAGACCTGGACTCCGGCGCGGAGCTCGCCGTCGCGGACGGCGCGCTCTCCCTGCCCCAACTGGAGCGTGGGGCGCTAATTCTTCAGGGGTTAGGGGATAGGGAATAGGCCTATTCCCTATCCCCTAACCCCTCAAAGACTGCGCGCCCGATTGTTTCAGCCGCTGCCACTCCACGCGCGTCTTCCAGGACGAGGGCCAGTACGTAGCGCGGCTCGTCGGCTGGGAAAAGGGCCAGATACCAGGCATCCCGCTGCCCACCGGGGCCGGAGAGCACCGACACGGCGTACTCGCGTAGGTCACCGTTGAGGGGCCAGGTCTCGCGGACAGCGGCTACCGTCGCCGCCGCGACAGCCGTTTGTGCCGCGGCGGCGCCTGCCGTCTGCACTTCCCATTGCCCATCCGTCCCGACGACTGCATCCACCAACCGCGGGGCGGGCAGCCGGCCGTCGCCGGCCAATGCCGCCGCGGCCAGCGCTGCCTGCAGGGGCGTGATGGTCAGTGTCTCTTGCCCAATGGCCGCCAAGCCGGGATCGGCCACGAGTGTGTCCGTCGCGCCCTCGGTGGGGATGGGCAGAGCGGGGGCCGTGGTCAGGCCGAAGCGGGCGAAGCTGTCATCCAGCGCTGCCTCGCCTAGCCGGACGCCGAGGTCCTGCAGCGGCGCCGGGCAGCGCAAAACGGCCATGTCGGTCCAGGTGTATGCGGCCGTTGCGGCCGGGAGTGTTGCGCAGCGCTGTACCTGCCCGTCCAGGATGACCGGCCGGTCGGGGTCGTCCAGCGGCTCATCCAGCGCCAATCGCCCGCTGTCGAGCGTGGCGGCGGTGATGAGTGGTTGGAGCGTCAGGCCGGGTTGGTAGAGGCCCTGGGCGGCGCGGTTGAACAGCGGGCCGGGGTCGCGGGCGGCCAGCGCTTCGAACCGCTCATCTAGCCCGTTGGGATCGTACCCCGGTTGGCTGACCATCGCCCGAATCTCGGCCTGTGGCGCGTCCGGCCCGGTCAATTCCAGCAGCACGAGCGCTCCGGCGTGCTCACTCATGAGTGTCGTCGCCTGTTCCTGCGTCGCGGCGTCGATGGTGAGCCGCACGTCGCGGCCAACCGACGGCGCATGAATCATACGCCGCCACGCCTCTGCCCAGACGCCGGTTGCCTGGCCGCGCAACACCGGATCGAGCGCCGCTTCGATGCCGCCCGCGCCGAAGCGAATGCTGTAGTAGCCGACGGCCGGGCCGCCTGGCCGGGGATAGGAGCGGGTCAGGTTGTCGGCCGGCCCGACCGACTCGGCCAGAACTACCCCGTTGCGGTCAAGGATGCGCCCACGGCGCACACGGCGCTCCGTCTCCACCAGACGGGGGTTGTCCTCGCGGGCCAACAGCGCCTCGGCGCGGACGATGCTCCAGTAGCCGAGGGTCAGCGCCACCAGGCCATAAGCGGCCAGGATGATCCAACCCAGCCGTTGCAGCCGGCGGGCCAGTCGCGGATCGTAGACGCGGGCGCGCGCCCGGTCGGTGTCAGCCGAGAGAAAGATCAACAGGCCGATCATGACGCTGCTGATGAGCAGCGAGCTGCCGCCATAGCTGACGAACGGCAGTGTGATACCAGTCAGTGGCAGCAGCTTGGTCACGCCGCCCATGATCAGCAGGGCCTGGACGGAGAAGAGCGCCACCAGCCCGGCGGCCAGGTACGTGTGGAAGAAGCGCGGGCGCAAGCTCTGAATGGACAGCAGCGCCGCCCGCAGGCCGCGCGTCGCCAGCGCGGCGAAGGCGGCTACCACGGTCAGACTGCCGACCAGGCCCCACTCTTCGGCGATGGCCGCCAGCGCAAAATCGGAATGGACGACCGGGATGTAGTCGGGGAAGCCCAGCCCGATCCCCTCGCCCAGCACCCCGCCGGCGGCCAGGGCATAGAGCGATTGGACGATCTGGTAGGCGCGGTCGCTGGCGTTGGGCCAGGGGTTCAGCCAGCTCAACACGCGCGGGGCCACCGAGCCAAAAGCAAAGTAGGCGAAGACGCTGGCGGCCAGCAGCATCACCAGCCCGGCGGCCACGTAGGCCGGCCGGCCTGTCGCCAGGTAGAGCAGCGTCATGAAGACGATGAAGAACAGCGCCGCCGCGCCCAGGTCTTGCTGCCAGACCAGCAACAGCATGCAGAAGCCCCACATCAACCCCAACGGTCCCAGAAACGGCAGTTGGCGCTTGAAAGCTTGCCACGAGTTGCGGCCCTGGTTAGCCTCCTGTTGCGCGGCACGCTGGCGCATGCGGTACAGCGGCTCCAGTTCAGTGAAGTAGCTGGCCAGGAAGATCACCAGAAGCACCTTCAGCAGTTCCGAGGGCTGGAAGTAAACACGCCCCAGGACCGGAAAGGGAACGGGCAGCCACAGCGCCGCGCCGCTGCCGCTGGGATTGACGCCGAAGAGCAGTGTGACGCCTAAGAGCAGCAGACCCGCAACCAGCAGCACGTAGCGATAGCGCATCAGCGACTGGAGCGTGCGCGGGATGAGGGCCACCGCCAGCAGGACGCCGGTTGACAGGACCAACCAGAGCGTCTGGCGGCCCAAAAAGTTGGCCGCCAGACGATCCTGCAGCAGCAACCCCCAGCCCGCCAGCAGGGCGAACAGGGGCAGCAGAAACGGATCGCGGCGCGGCTTCAGGCTGCGCAACAGTAGATGGGCGACGACGATCACCGCCAGCCAAACCAGCGGCGCCCACAGGTGCGCCCAGCGCACCACCCCGTCGCGCGCCAGGCTGAAGCCAACGGCATTGACCCCGACGAACAGCGCCGCCGCCGCCAGCAGCAGCGCCTCGCGCCGGTCACACGTCGGGTCGCGATCTTCGAGTGACTGGCCCGCCCAGCGCCGCCAGGCCGTCAGACCGGAGCGCAGCGCGGTCATCCGTCCAGATACTTGCCGACGATGGGCCGCAACGCCTCGCGCACGTCGTCCGGGATGCGGCTGCGGTCGGTGATGAGCGCGTCCTTCAGGTTGTGGTGCGATGGAAACTCGCCCGCCCATTCGTCCATGCGCTCCACAAGCCAGCCGATCGACGCCTGGGCCAACTCAGTGTTCTTCATCAGCGTGCGCACAACCATTTCGACCGTCACCGGCCCTTCGCTCTCGTGCCAGACGTCGTAATCGGTGACGTGAGCCATGCAGGCGTAGGCGATCTCCGCCTCGGCGGCCAGGAACGCTTCCGGGCTGGTCGTCATGCCGATGATGCTCATGCCCCACTGGCGGAAAATCTCTGACTCGCCGCGCGTGCTGAAGCGCGGCCCCTCGACCGTGATAAACGCGCCGCCGCGGTGGAGTTGCCCGCCGGAAGCCTCTACCGCGCCGGCCAGCGCCGCGCTCAGATCGGGGCAGAACGGCTCGGCCGCGCTCAGGTGGGCTACCAGACCGCGGGAGAAGAAGGTGCGCTCGCGAAGTCCCTTGGTGAAGTCAAACAACTGGTCGGGTACGACGATGTGGCCCGGCGCGTAGTCTTCGCGCAGCGAACCGCAGGCGCTAACCGAGATGAGGTAGCGCACGCCGAGCGTCTTGAGGGCGAAGATGTTGGCCCGATAGGGCACTTCGGTGGGCGTCAGGGTGTGGCCGCGGCCGTGGCGCGGCAGGAAGGCGACGCGGCGGCCAAAGAGGGAGCCAACGGTGATGGCGTCGGACGGCGGGCCAAATGGCGTATCGACGTGGAGCGTCTCCACGTCAGTCAGTTGGGGCATGTTGTAGAGGCCGCTTCCGCCGATGACGGCCAATTCGATTTCGGACATAGAGGTCTCCCGTGAGGTGATGCGGATGTAGTTCTGCGAGCGAAGCGGGGCCTAGCGAAGGATATGGCGTCGCGGATCGCTCGCCCCAAAGCTGCTTTATATCATAGAAACGCGTCCCTGTCGCCCTCGACCTGACAGGTGGGCGGCCACTCGTGCAACCCACTTTTCGAAGTAGGTCGCACCTTAGGTCTGAGCGCTCTGTTGTCTTTACTTCTTGTCATAAAGCATATATTGTTTTATAGTGTGCAGAGACGGTGAAGGATCCGTGAATTCTGCGACCACATCTTCATAGCGAGGAGGAAGCGTCATGAAATGGCTTATTGTTCTTCTCACGGCGGCAACCGGGTTGCTGCATATCCTGATCGGTTTCAACTGGTGGGGTGGGCAGCCCGACGCGGGCACAAATTGGCTGCTCGTGCTGAATGGCGTCGGCTACCTGGTGCTGCTTTTCCTTTACTGGACTTCGTCCGGCGGGCGGCGCGGCACGATCCGGTGGCTCTTACTGGCCTATACCTTGATCACCCTGATTGGGTATTTCGTGATCAATGGCATGGGTGGATTCCAGTACACGCCCGGTTTGATCACCAAGGCCATTGAACTGCTGTTGGTTATCCTGCTCTTCCTGGATCGGGGTAGCGACAGGGTTGCTGTCCCGGCCACGACCACAACGACCACAGCGACGCGCACCGGGGGAACCTACAGCGCGCCCTCCGGCAGCGCCTACAGCGCGCCTTCGACCACGACCGGCCCCAGCGCCCGCGCTATGACCGACGTGGATGCAACCGCCGCCGCGGCGGCCAGCGCCGCCGCGGCCGGCATGGGCACGGCGGCTGCCGGAATGAGCGCGGCTCCCCTGGCGATGAGCACGGCTGCGCTCGGCGCGGCCGCCGCGACCGGCGACACGGTCGAAGAGACGGCTGCTGAGACCGCTGAAGCGGCTGATGATTGGTCAGATCGGGTCGATTACGCCGCTGATACGTCGGTCGCTGCCGCCTACGACACGACGGGGAGCGCCGGCGACGTGGTGGTCGGCACGGCTGCGTGGGCCGGCGACACCGTTGACACGACCGCCGATGAGGTTGGCGACGCCGCCGCCTGGACCGGCGACAAGGCTGGCGACGCCGTGGAAGCGACCGGCGACGCTATCTCCAGCGCGGGCGCAGCCGTCATGGGCGCCGCCGCCGCGGCCGGGGACTGGGTTGCTGACAAGGCGGACGACGCCGGCGACGCCATGGCCGACGCGGGCGCGGCGGTGGTGGATGCCGGCAGCGACACGGCTGACTGGGTTGGCGACAAGGTCGATGACGCGGGCGGCGCGACGGCCGGCGTGGCCGATTGGGTCGGAGAACCAGTAGATACCACCGACGTCTTTGAAGCCGCCGACGACCGGGCCGGCGCGGCAGCCGACTGGGTGGGCGACGCCTATGACGCCGCCGGCGCGACGGCCGGCGATGCGGCCGTTGCCGGTGAGTCGGTTGGCGCCGATTGGGTCGGCGATGCCTACGACGCAGCTGGCGCGACGGCCGGCGATATGGCTGTCACTGCCACTGAGCCGGCTCGCGCTGACTGGGTTGGCGACGCCTATGACACATCCGGCGCGACGGCCGGCGAGATGGTTGAGGCCGCCGCCGACACGATGGGCGACGCGGTTGATGCGACCGGCGCGGCCCTGGCCGGCGCGGGCGCGGCTGTGGTTGGCGCGGTCGAGGATACCGGCGACGCGATGGCCGGGCGACTGGACACCACCGATGCCGCGGCGCTTGACGCCGAACAACTGGCCGCCGAGCCCTCCCCCGAGCAGCTGCGCAGCGAACTGGAAGAGTATCTGCGCTCGTTCAGCTCGACCTCTGAGTTCCGCAAGGGGGTAGAGTATATAGAGGGCGTCGGCCCGGCGATGGCCGAAAAGCTGCAGGCAGCCGGCGTCATCACCGTGCTCGACTTGATGGTCAACGGCGCGACCCGCCGCGGCCGCAAGCAGCTTTCCGACCGCTCCGGCATCGCCCAGAGCAACATCTTGACCTGGGTCAACCACATTGACCTTTTCCGAATCAAGGGCGTGGCCGAAGAGTACGCCGACCTGCTGGAGCAGTCGGGCGTGGACACGGTCGTCGAACTGGCGCAGCGCAACCCGAACAACCTCTTCAAGAAGATGAACGACATCAACCAGCAGAGGGAACTCGTTCGCCGGATGCCGCGCCAGGCCGACGTGCAGGACTGGGTGGCCCAGGCGAAGGCGCTGAAGCGGCTCGTCCACTATTAGGCAATTAGGAATTACGCGTTAGGAATTAGGAATGACGAATTGCGAGTGTGGCAGCCCTATCCCCATTCGCAATTCTTAATTCCTAATTCCTGATTCCTGATTTCTTTTCACGCTTCCTGCACTTGTGTGATCCCCCGCTCTCTGTTACACTGCGCCCACCATGCATTCCAGGGGGCGATTGCTGCCGGTTACGATCCTGGCTGTTCTTTTGGGTGCCGCGCTCTTGGCGTGGCGGCCCAGTTCTTCGGCTGTCCTCTACACCGGCTATGCCCGCGCTGATAGCGGGCCGCTATCTCTGGAACTCACCGTCAATCCTCCCGTCGGCATGCCCGGCGATACGCTGCAAATGAACGTGCGCGTCGCCAACCGGGCCGCGTCGGCGTTATCTCCCTCCGTTGTCCTGCAACTGCCGCGCGGCACGACGGCCGACGCCTACGCGCTGCCTGCCGGGGCCACCTTCAACCTGCAAGAGAACCGCATCGACTGGCTGCCGGTTGTGCCCGCCGGGGCGACGCTCGATTTCACGCTCGACGTAACCGTCCAGGCCGCCGACGTGCTGGTTCCGGAGCAAAGCATCAGCGCCCTCCTGCGCTATCAGGGGGCCGAGCACGCGGCCAACGCCCCCCTGTGGCTCGGCATTGCCCCGCTCATCGGGGAGATGCTGCCGCAGAACCAGGTGGCTGTCGGCCAGCCCATCACCCTACGGGCCGCCGTCTCCGGCCCCGATCCCGTTAAGGTCACCTGGGACCTGGGCGACGGCCGCCGTCTGGACGTGGCCGAACCGCAGGTCGTTTTCCCCGCGCCGGGGCAGTACGAGATCACGGTCGAAGCGGAGAACCCCGGCGGTCGAACGAGCCGGCGGGCGGCGCTGACCGTGCTGCCCAACCCCGTCGCCAGCTTCCGGCCGGATGACGACGCGCCGACCCTCGATCAGCCGGTCACTTTCATCAACGAGAGCGGCGGCCAGCCGCCGTTGAAGGTCTTCTGGGACTTTGGCGACGGCACCACGCTGGTGGGCGAGCAGCAACCCAGTCACGCCTATCGCCAGGGCGGCGTCTATCGCGTCCGGCTGACCATCGAGAACGACCACGGCCGCTCCGAGGCCGTCTGGGACGTTACCGTGGGCGCGCCGCCCGTGGCCGACCTGGTGATTCCCGACCGGACGGCTGTTGGCCAGCCGCTCGTGGGTCAAGCGTTTGGCGACGCCGGTGTCCGCCGCTTCCTGTGGGATATGGGCGACGGCCGCCAGCACGAAGGCGCCACGGTCAGCCACTCCTACCGCCTGCCCGGCGACTACTATGTCCTGCTGACCGCCGACAACGGTTACGGCCAGACACAGGCCGGGCGTTGGGTGCACGTCGATCCGGGTATCACGACACTCTACCTGCCGATGGCCGTTCACCAGGGCGGGCAAGCCTTCACCGCGCAGAGCGCCGACGCCCCCGCGCCGGCTCAACTGGACCCGGCCGTGCAGACGTTGAGCGAGCTATTCGTACTCGAAGCGATCCCGTTCACGGCCGGTGCGACGCCCGCCGAACAGCTCTACGTCTACATCAACGCCGCCCGGTCGGCCTTCTCCTTGCCGCCGCTCGACTACGGTTACGAGTTGAGCGCGGCGGCCCAACAGCACGCCCACGACAAAGCGCGTTTCCCCGATAATCCCCATGTCGGCTCCGACGGCGCGACGGCCGCCGAGCGCCTGTTGCGCGCCGGCTATCGCGGCGGCTACGCGGGCGAGGCGACCGCCTGGGGCTTCGCCGACCCGCGGCTGGCGGTCGAGTTCTGGATGAATAGCGACTCCCACCGGGCGCTGCTGCTGAACCGCGTGGCGACGGACGTGGGCGTCGGCTACGTCGAGGACGGCAGCACGAGCAACATCTGGCACTGGACAGCCGAGTTCGGTGTCAGCTATGGCGCGCCGGCGTCGGCGACGCTGCGGGCCGAATTGCCGCTGGCCGGCTATAGCGCCCTGGAGACCGAGGTGACCAACTTCGAGTGGTTCTGGCCGCTGCCGCTGGCGGCGGGCCAGCAGTTCACGGTCTACCTGGTGGATGGCAACCGGCTGGTGGCGTTGGGCAGCGTCGCGGAGCCGCTGTATGGCAGCCACTACGTCCTGTCCGGCGACGCGCTGAGCGCGCTGGGGCCGCTGCCGGTTGGGACGAGCGCGCCAACGGAGTATGCCTGGGTGGTGCGGCTGGAAGAAGGGGGCGCGGTGCTGGCCGAGACGGGGCCGCGGGCAATCGCCTTCAGCGCCGATCCCAGCTTGCCACAGCCGACGCCGACGGTGGTCATCGTCACCGCCACGCCCAACGCGCCCACGCCCACGGCGACACCCACGCCCTGGCCCACGACCACGCCGCCGCCGTTCGAGCCGCCGCCGGTCATCGTCACCGCCACGCCCAACGCGCCGACGCCTACGCCTTAATGAACTCGCCACGGATTCCCGCGGATTGAATATGAACGCTATCCGTGTCCATCCGTAGAATCCGTGCGAATCCGTGGTTCCTTTATTTGACAACTCAATGAGCGTTCTTGCGGCGGAGCCGGCTCCGGCTTACAATCAGGACTATGGGAGATGAGCAGCTCGTCCTCAATGGCCGCTACCGCATCCTGGATCGCATCGGCAGTGGCGGCATGTCGGTGGTCTATCGAGCACAAGACCTGTCGCTCGGCCGGATTGTCGCGGTCAAGGTTCTCCACGAGAGCCTGACCGAGGACGAGGGCTTCCTGCGGCGCTTCCAGCGCGAGGCGCATTCTGCCGCCAACCTCTCCCACCCCAACATTGTAACGGTTCACGATATCGGCCAGGACGGCAACCGGCACTACATCGTCATGGAGTTCGTCGATGGCCGGACGATCAAGCAGCTGGTGCGCCTGCAAAACCAGCAAGGACAGCCGCTCAGCGTCGCCCGCGCCCTCGACCTGGCCATCCAGATTTGCGCGGGTATGGGCTATGCTCATCGCGCCAACCTGGTTCACTGTGACGTTAAGTCGCAGAACATGCTCGTCACGCGCGACGATCGGGTGAAGGTGGCCGACTTCGGCATCGCCCAGGCGTTGAGCGAGGCGACCCAGCACACGGCCGACAGTCAGATTTGGGGCACGCCCCACTATTTCTCCCCGGAGCAGGCCGCCGGGCAGCCGGCTACACCCGCTTCCGACGTGTATGCCATCGGCGTCGTCCTGTTTGAGCTGTTGACCGGCCGGCTGCCGTTCATTGCCGATACCCACACCGCGCTGGCGCTCAAGCACATGCACGAGCCGCCGCCGCGCGCGTCCGACATCAATCCGCACGTTCCGCAACAACTGGACCAGATTCTCCAGAAGGTCATGTCGAAAGAGCCGGCGGCTCGCTATCGCACTGCCGATCAGTTCGGCCGCATTCTGAGCGCCTACCGGGAGAGCGGCCTGCAAGCCACCGGGCCGGTGTCGATCTTCGACCTGGTCCCCGAAGCAGTCACCTATGAGCAGCCGACGGCGCTCTATCCGCGTCCGCCGGGCGGCAGCCCCGCGTACCCGCCGCAACCGGAGATCGTCATTCATCCCAACGAGACCTGGCCGGAGCCAGGCTCGATCACCAGCGCCCCGACCGCGCTCTACCCGCCCCGCGGGCAGGCCGCGCCGCGCGACTGGGTAGCTATCGTCCTGAGCATTCTCGCGATCGTGGCCATGCTGGGTCTGGTGCCGCTTTGGTATTTTGTCTACCAGGCCTATCGGTGAACTAGGTAGTCGGGCGATTGATCGCCGCGGGACTGCCGGAGGCACAGAAAACTAATGAACTCATCCCGTCTTACCAGGTGGCTCGTCTATCTCCTCATCGGCGCCGCCATCGTCGCCGTCATGTGGAGTTATAGCTCCACGCCTGCCACCCAAACCGATATCCCCATCAGCCAATTGGCGCGAGAGATAGAGGGCAACGAAGTGGCCGAGTTGCTGGTGGCCGGCAATGGTCTGGAAGTCACCATCGTCTATGCCGACAGCCAGCGCCCGCCGGCGCGAGCCAGTATTAGCGGCGTCAGTTCCATCGAGGAGTTGCTGGCGACCTATGGCGTCACCAACCAGAGTTACAACGATGGGCGGCCGGTCGTCACCTACGAGCGGCCCAGCCAGTGGACGGGCCTGCTCAATCTGGTGGGCATCTTCCTGCCGGCGCTGTTGATCATCGGCTTCTTCTACTTCATCTTTCGCCAGGCGCAGGGCACGAACAACCAGGCCATCTCCTTTGGCAAGAGCCGGGCGCGCATGTTCACCGGCGACCACCCGACCGTCGGTTTCGAGGATGTGGCCGGCTGTGACGAGGCCAAGGAAGAGTTGCAGGAGATCGTCGAGTTCCTGAAGGAGCCGGAGAAGTTCGTGACTTTTGGCGCGCGTATTCCCAAGGGCGTCCTGCTGGTCGGCAGCCCCGGCACGGGCAAGACGTTGCTGGCGAAGGCCGTCTCGGGCGAGGCGGGCGTGCCCTTCTTCTCCATCGCCGGCTCGGAGTTCGTGGAGATGTTCGTCGGCGTCGGCGCCAGCCGCGTGCGCGACCTCTTCGAGCAGGCCAAGCGCAACAGCCCGTGCATCATCTTCATCGACGAGATCGACGCCGTCGGTCGGCAGCGCGGTGCGGGGCTGGGCGGCTCCCACGACGAGCGAGAGCAAACGCTGAACCAGATCCTTGTCGAGATGGACGGATTTGACACCGACACCCACGTCATCATCCTGGCCGCCACCAACCGGCCGGACATCCTGGACCCGGCGCTCATGCGGCCCGGCCGCTTCGACCGGCGCGTCATCATTGATCGGCCCGACATGCGCGGCCGCGAGGCCATCTTCCGCGTCCATCTGCGCGGCAAGCCTATCGCCAACGCGGTCGATGTCACCGTTCTCGCCAAGGCCACGCCCGGCTTCGTCGGCGCGGACATCGAGAACACCGTCAACGAGGCGGCGTTGCTGGCGGCGCGGCGCAACAGGAAGAGCATCACCATGAACGAGTTCCAGGAGGCCATCGAGCGCGTCCAACTGGGACCCGAGCGCAAGAGCCGGATTATGTCGCCCGAAGAGAAGGAGTTGACCGCCTTCCACGAGGCCGGGCACGCCCTGGTCAGCCATTACCTGCCCCACGCCCAGGCGCTGCGCAAGGTCACCATCATTCCGCGTGGCATGGCCGGTGGCGTGACCTGGTACATGGACGAGGACACCAGCTTCCTGACGCGCTCCAAGTTCGAGGCGATGATCGCCACGGCGCTGGGCGGCCGGGTGGCTGAGGAGATCGTCTTCAGCGAGATCACCACCGGGGCCAGCAACGATTTGCAGCAAATCACCCGCATCGCTCGCGCGATGGTGACCCAATATGGCATGAGCCACGAACTCGGTTTGCGAGTCTATGGTGAAAAGCAGGAACTCGTCTTCCTGGGCCGCGAGATCAGCGAACAGCGCGACTATTCTGACGCCGTGGCCGAGCAGATCGACACTGAGGTGCGGCGCATCATCGACAGCGGCTATCGTCAGGCGTACGACATCCTGACCAGCCACCGCGACAAGCTTGATCTGGTCTCGCAGCGATTGCTGGAAGTGGAGACGCTGGAGGCGGCCGAGTTCGTCGCCCTGCTCGACGGCAAGGATGTGGCGACGCCGACGCCGCCCCCGCCCGGCAGCCCCAAAGTGAACCTGCCCCGGCCGGCCGAAGCCCCCGAGCGCCCGCGCCCTTCTCTCGATCTGCCGCCGTCACCCTCTCCCGCTTGATCAATTAGGAATTAGGAATTAAGAATTGGGAATGCAAATAGCGCTCAATTCTTGACGCCTAATTCCTAATTCTTAATTCCTAATTCCTATGGATGGTCTTGCGCAGACAGCCGGCTACGTCAATGACATCCTGCAATCCGTCATTGTCATCTTCGGCGCGGCGGTAGTGCTCTATAATGTGCCACGCCTGGCCCGCGGCGGCGTGCCGCGCGTGTTTTCCACGCTCATTGGCCTGGTCATCCTTGTCTACCTGACCGAGCTTCTGGTTAGTCGCGCCGTCATCGCCCCCATGGAGGGCGTCGAGCCGGCCGGAATCCTGCTGCGCGCCGGCTGGATCGGCGTGGCGCTCGTTCCGGCGGTGCAGTTCCACCTGTCCGATACGCTGCTAACGGCCACCGGCAAACGCTCCCGGCGGCGGCGGGTCGTCCGCATCCTGTGCTATCTGGGTGGCGTGGCGTTCGTTGCGCTGGGGTTATTGACCAACTGGGTCGTCGGCCCGCCCTCCTTCAGCGCCTCTACGCCGCGCCTGATGGCCGGGCCACTCTTCCTGGTGTTCACGGTCTACTTCTGGGTTGTGGCGCTGGGCAGCGTCTACAACGTGTGGCGCGCCCGCCAACGCTGCCTGACGACAACCACCCGCCGGCGCATGACGACGACGCTCGTCGCCATCCTGGCCGCTCCGTTGGGCGTGTTCCCCTACACCTTGCTGGCGGCCCACCCGGCAGCCGAACTGCCGCTGTGGTTGTGGCCGATCATCATCCTGGGCAACCTCGTCGTCAGCGTCCTCTTCGCCGTCCTCACGTCGCAACTGGTCTACATTGGCGCGGTCGCGCCCGACCGCGTGGTGCGCGTGCGCCTCTACAAGTACATGGCCCGCGTGCCGCTGGCCGCGTCTATCGTCCTACTGGTCTACGTGCTGGTCGGTCGCGCGCCGTCTATCTTTGGTCTGCCGCGCGATGCGGCCCAGGGCTTCGCCATCGTTTTCACGATCATGATCGTGGAGTGGATCATCCACCGCTACAAGGGCACCTTCGAGCGCGCCTTCCAGTTGAACGATGATCCGGACGTGCGCCGCATCCAGGCGCTCAGCGAACGGCTGCTGACCACCAGCGACCTGAAGCAATTCCTGGAGAGCGTGCTGGCGGCGACGTGCGAGGCGGTGCGTACGCCGACGGCCTTTGTCGCCGCGCTGACCCCGACCGGGCCGCGGTTGGAGGCGGTAGTCGGCCCGCCGGCGCCGCTGGAAGGATTGGCCGACGCGCCGGTTGCCCTTTCTCAGCGGCAGCGGGAGCTCGACGGTGACGGCACATCGCCTGAAGCCGCGCGGCCGGAGAGCAGCTTCTTCGTCTGGGGCGACTACTGGATTCAACCGCTCTACAACGAACGCAACGACTTGATGCTGGGCATCCTGGGCATGGGCGCGCGCGCCGCCGAACCCGACTTGACGCCCGTCGAGCTGGAATTGCTGGCGCGGCTGCGCGTCCAGGCGGCGGCGGCGCTGGAAGATCGCATCTTGCAACAGGAAGTGTTCGCGGCCGTCGAAGGCATCCTGCCGGAGATCACCGCCTTGCAGCGGCGGCGCAGCGCCGCGGCCTTTGGCGGGCTGCCTGTGCTGGCCGCCGAACCGGCCGAAACGCATGAGGAATTACTCCACGATCCCGAATTCGGCAACATGGTACGCGACGCGCTAACTCACTACTGGGGCGGGCCGAAGCTGACCGAAAGCCCATTGTTGCAACTGGAAGTCGTCCGCCGCGAACTGGAGGAGCACGACAACAATCCGGTCAGCGCCCTGCGCGCCATCCTGGACGTGGCTATCCAGCAGCAACGTCCCGACGGCCAGCGCAGTCTGACCACTACCGAGTGGATCCTCTACAACATCCTGGACCTGAAATTCGTTCAGGGTCGCCGGGTGCGCGACGTAGCGCGCCGGCTGGCCATGAGCGAGTCCGATCTCTATCGCAAGCAGCGCGTCGCCATCGAGAATGTCGCCCGGACGATCGCCAACATGGAGCGCGTCGCCCTGGAGCAGACCGTCGAGCACGACCGCCACGAGGAACCTCTTGAACCATCCCCAGCCGCCGGCTCCCGGCCCGTCGAACGACCTGTTGACCATAGCGTTGTTGTCCATTGACAGCCCCTTTTTCTACCGCGCTGGCGAACTAACCTGCGAGGACGTACCTCTGGCGATCATTGCCGCCGCCGTGGACACCCCCGTTTACGTCTACAGCCGGGCCGACCTGTTGCGGCGGGCGCGGGCCTTCCTGGAGACAGCCGGCGCGGCGACTGGCCCGGGGCGGGCGCTCGTCTGCTACGCCGTCAAGGCCAACGGCAACCCGGCCATTCTACGCTTGTTGGGCGAGGTGGGCCTGGGCGCGGACGTAACGAGCGGCGGCGAGCTATTCCTGGCCCGCCACGCCGGCATCGAGCCGGGCCGCATCATCTTCTCCGGCGTGGGTAAGCGCGCGGAGGAGATCGCCGAGGCGCTAACGGTGGGCATTCGGGCGCTACACGTCGAGTCCGAGATGGAGTTGGCCGCCGTGGCCGCGGTGGCCGAGCGGTTGGGGCGCGTCGCGCCGGTAGGCGTGCGCGTCAACCCCAACATCAGCGCCACAACGCACCCCTACATCAGCACCGGCCTGCACGGCCACAAGTTCGGTGTGCCCCGCGAGCGCGCCATCGCCATCCTGCGCGCCGCCGCCGCTCATCCGTGGCTGAGGCCGGTCGGGCTGGCGGCGCACATCGGCTCGCAGATCACCGACCTTGACCCGTTCGTCCAGGCGGTGCGCTTCCTGGTCGAACTGGCCGGCGAGATGGGTCGCGAGGGCATCCCCCTGGCGTACATCGACGCCGGCGGCGGATTGGGGATCGACTATCAGGGCGCGGCCCCCGGCGCGGCCGACTGGGTGCGCGCGGTGGGGGCGCTGGTCGGCGCGGCGGGGTACGAGCTAATCATCGAACCGGGACGGTCGATTGTCGGCCGCGCCGGGGCGTTGCTGACACGCGTCGTCTATACCAAGGAGCAGGGACAGAAGCGGTTCGTTATCGCCGACGCGGGCATGACCGATCTCATCCGGCCCACGCTTTATCAGGCTTACCACCCAATCTTGCCCGTCGTGGAGCCGCCGAAGGCCGCCGGGGACGACGAGCTGGTGGACATTGTTGGGCCGATCTGCGAGACGAGCGACTTTCTGGCGCGGGATCGGGCGCTGCCGTCCATCGCGCCGGGCGAGCTGCTGGCCGTGCTCCACGCCGGGGCCTATGGCTATGCCATGAGCTCCAACTACAACGGCCACCTGCGCCCGGCCGAGGTGCTGGTCGAGGGCGACACCTTCCGCGTCATTCGCCGCCGGCAGACTTACGACGCGCTTCTCTGGGGAACGGAATAAGAGCTCACGCAAAGAGCGCAAAGAAGCAAAGAACGCAAAGAAAGAGATTCTTTTTGCGTTCTTTGCTTCTTTGCGCTCTTTGCGTGAGCTCTTATTCCGTTCCCCAGAGAAGCGCGTCGTAAGTCTGCCGGCGGCGAATGACGCGGAAGGTGTCGCCCTCGACCAGCACCTCGGCCGGGCGCAGG
>NZ_JAYRVJ010000482.1:0-5769 GCF_041918635.1 Promineifilum sp. (SeqCode) | reverse complement strand
TGCGCCGCACGCCGGGCTGGTTGGGCCGGGTGGTGATCTCGACGTGGCGCGCCTGCTCCCGCGTTCGGGCGATGTCCTGCCGGATGCGGCGCACCTCGTCCTCCTGGTCGCGCCAGGCCGACCATTGCCGCTCGCGCTCGCCCTGGTATTGCGCCAGGTAGTCGCTGTAGTTGCCGGCGTACTCGCGCACGGTGTGGCGGACGGGGTCGAGGTCAAGGATGCGCGTCACCGTCCGGTCGAGGAAGGTGCGGTCATGGGAGACGATGAGCGCCGCGCCGGGGTAGCCGGCCAGCCACGTTTCCAGCCACTCCAGCATGGCGATGTCGAGGTGGTTGGTCGGCTCGTCGAGCAGCAGCACGTCCGGCTCCTCCAGCAGCACCAGGGCCAGCGCCAGGCGCGTCTTCTGGCCGCCGCTGAGTTGGCCGACCGGCCAGGCCGAATCCACGCCGTCGAGGCCGAGGTGGGCCAGGATGGGGGCAGCGCGGCCGGCGTCGGCGCGGCTTAGCCGGTCGAGCGTGTCGTCGTAGGCGCGCAGCAGGTCGTCCCGGCCGGGCTCGGCGGTCAGCGCGCCGGCCAGCCGCTCCAGCTCGGCTGCCAGCCCGGCCGGATCGCCGGCCGCGCCGCCCAGCGCCTCGGCCAGCGTCAGGCGCGGGTCAAGCTCCAGCCCCTGGGCCAGATAGCCCAGCCGCAGGGTGGCCGGCGTCAGCATGACCTGGCCGGCGTCGGGCCGCTCCTGGCCGGCCAGGATGCGCAGCAGCGTCGTCTTGCCGCCGCCGTTGGGGCCGATCAGGCCGGCCCGCTCGCCGGGGGCGACGGAAAAGGTGACGTCTTGAAGAATGGGTGACAGATTGAAGGATTTGGAGATCCGGTTGACCGTTAACATGAGTTCACAACCCCTAAGCGGCCCGCCCAACCGACATGGGGGCAGGCCCGCGCAACAGACAATAGCGCAAAATCAGGGCAGCTGGGGGGAACTCAATTCGTCATCGGTCACCTGGACGTGTGAGGCTGGAGGGGATTATGGCATAAAGGGGTCATGTGGGCAAGGGCATCGAAAAATGGCTACGGATTTCACGGAAGAGACGGATGAAGAACGGATTCAACCTTGTTTCAATCCGTTCCTCATCCGTATGCCCCGTCCAAATCCGTAGCCATTCCTAGTTCCAGGTGCAACCCACTTCAGAAAGTGGGTCGCACCTAAGGCTTATTCGCCGCCCAGCGCGTCGTAAATCGCGTTCAATTCCTCGTCGGAATAGAAGTGGATAACCACCCGCCCTCCCTTGGCCCCGCGCTCGATGTTGACCCGCGTGCCGAGCGCCTCCTCGAAGCGACTCTGCAACGCGGCCAGTTCCGGCGGCAGGTGGCGGCGCGGCCGGGGCGGCGGGCGCTGGTCGGCCAGCAGCCCGGCCACCATCGTCTCCGTCTGCCGTACGCTCAGTTCCAGCCGGAGAATCTGGTTCATGGCCGCCGTCTGCGCCTCCGGCGTGGGCAGGGGCAGCAGCGCCCGCGCATGCGCCCCGCTCAGCCGGCCGTCGTTCACTGCCGTCTGGATGCCCTCCGGCAGCGTCAGCAGCCGCACCAGGTTGGCGACCGTCGAGCGCGCCTTGCCCACCCGCTCGGCCACCGCTTCCTGTGTCAGCCCGAACTCGTCGATGAGCTGGCGGTAGGCGTGGGCCTCCTCGATGGCGTTCAGATCGGCCCGCTGGACGTTCTCGATGAGGGCCAGCTCCAGCATGTCCTGCGGCGTCGTCTCCTTGACGACCACCGGAACCTCGGCCAGCCCGGCCAGCTGCGCGGCGCGCCAGCGCCGCTCCCCGGCGATGAGGGTGAACCCCTCGGCCGTCTCGGTGACGATGAGCGGCTGGATGAGGCCGTGGACGCGGATCGACTCAGCCAGTTCGGCCAGCTTGGCCTCGTCCAGCACAGTGCGCGGCTGGCGCGGGTTGGGCGCGATCTGGCTGGTGGGCACACTGCGCGCGCCCTCGCTCCGCGCCGGCCGCTCGCCGGTGGAGAACAGGGCGTCGAGGCCGCGGCCGAGCGCCGGCCGTTTAGTCGGCATGGTCGCCTCCGCCGTTGCGCCGGTCGCCGTTCAGCAGTTCGGCCGTCAGCAGCCGGTAGGCCACCGCGCCGGGCGACTGCGGCGCGTAGACGTTGATCGGCTGGCCGAAGCTGGGGGCCTCGCTCAGCCGGACGTTGCGCGGGATGATGGTCTTGAACACCTGGTTGGGGAAGTGGCGGCGCACCTCTTCGACCACCTGGCGGCTGAGATTCGTCCGGCTGTCGTACATGGTCAGCATGACGCCGCGGATGCTGAGGGCCGGGTTGAGGTACTCTCGCACCAGCTGGATCGTCTTGGTTAACTGCGTCAGACCCTCCAGCGGCAAATACTCGCACTGCACCGGGATGAGCACGCCGTCCTGGGCGGCGGTCAGCGCGTTGACGGTCAGCAGCCCCAGGCTGGGCGGGCTGTCGATGAGGATGTAGTCGTACTCGTCGGCCACGGCCTGCAGGGCGCGCTGCAGGCGGTACTCGCGACCGATGGCGTGCACCAGTTCGATCTCCGCGCCGGCCAACGACGGGCTGGAGGGCAGCAGGTCGAGCTTGTACTCGGCGTGGCGGCGGCGGACGGTGGCAACAGGGGCGTGCTCCAGCAACAGCTGGTAGGAGGATGGCTCCATCTGGTACTTGTCGTAGCCCAGGGCCGAGGTGGCGTTGGCCTGCGGATCCATGTCCACCAGTAGCACCCGCCGGCCGCTGCTCGCCAGGTAGCCGCTGAGGTTGACGACCGTTGTCGTCTTGCCCACGCCCCCCTTCTGGTTTGCCACCGCGTAGATACGGGCCATTACTTGTGTGTCATCCCATCGATCAGCCGCCGAATAATCGCCGCCTTGGCCGGCAGGCCGCAGCGCGTGACGGACGCGGCGGCGATGCGGTTGGCGAACTTGGCCGCTTCCCAGATGTTGCCGTCCGTCTGGAAGAGGCGCAGCAGGTAGGCGGCGGCGAACACGTCGCCAGCCCCGGTCGCGTCGAGTTGGGCGACAGGCGGCGCGGGAAACGACCGCTCCTCGTCGCGGCAGTAGACAGTGCAACCAGCCGGCCCGGCGGTGACGATGAGCAGGGGGGCCAGGCGGCGAAAGTGGGCCAGCGTGGCCGCGTCGGGCAGGTCTTCCTGGCTGACGAAGGTCGCGGCGGCCAGCGGCAGCACCTCGGCCGCCCCCTCCCAGGCCACCTGGCGCACCCGCCCGGCGTCGTCCCAGCGGCGCATCCACCCCTGGGGGCAGACGCCGACCACGCTGGCGCTGAACAGGTGGATCAGGGCCGGATCGACCTCATTGGCGATGGGACCGATCTGGACGATGGGCGCGCGCGTCCAGGGCGGCGGCACGTCGACGGCGGTCAGCGGGCCGGCGACGCTGTGGATGGTCTGCACGCGCCCGGCCGGGGTGTAGACGTTCTCGAACACGGTCGTGGCCGGCGCGTCGATCTGGTGGATGAGCAGGTCGGGGAAGGCCGCGCCCCAGTTGTCAGCCGGGGCGGCGCTGGTGACGACGCCGGCGCGGCAGCCAAGCGCCTGGGCCGTCGACGCGCCGTAGGTGGCCGCGCCGCCGGCCACGCGCCCGCCTTCGACCAGGTCGTGGCACATGTGGCCGATTGCCAGGAAATCCACCGGGGGGTAGGCCGTCTCATCCGCGAACATGGGGCGATTCTACCTGAGCCGGCGGCGGATCGGCAACCACTCAGACCTGATAGGTGGGCGGCCATAGGCCTCATCACTATCAAAGCGTTTTTGGCCGCCCACCTGTCAGGTCTCCAGTCGCTTGGTGAAGTTAATGATACCCGCCTTGCGCAACTCCGAGTTTGGGACATATACGCGCGTCTTGTCGCTCTGTACCAGCGTCGTGCTGAACAGCTGGATTTCCTCCACGTCGCCCCTGTAGTTGCCGCTCTGGATGGCGTCGCCCGGCTCGAACGGCTTGAAGAGCAGGAAGATGACCGCCGCGGCCAGGTCTTGCAGCGTCTGCTGTAAGGCCAGTCCCAGCACGACGAGAACCGCGCCGGCGGTCGTGGTGACTGTGGCGATAGGTACGCCCAGCGCCGTGAGCGCCAGCAGGATTGCCAGCAACCAGATGCCGTAGTAGGCCAGTGAGAGGAACAGCGCGACCATCGACGGCATGAGGGTCAGGCGGGCCATCAGGCGGTCGACCAGCCCGCGGCCGAAGCGCGCCAACACCCCGCCGGCGAGGAGGATGAGGACGGCCGCGCCCAGGCGCACGGCCACCCGCATCAACAAGTCAGAGTAGTCAATGGTCTCGAGCACGGTTCGGTCGCGCTGGCTATGACCGCTTCTGGCCGAAGGCGGCCTGCGTGCCGGGCAGGAAGGCCAGGATGAGCGTTACTACCGGCACGACCAGCGACGCGAGGACGGCGCCAAAGCTCGTGCCGCCCAGGATGGCCACGACCTCGAAGACGATCATGATGATGGAGATGACCACCACGAACATCCAGCCGCGCGGGTCCAGGTTGAACAGCTGCCGCGCCGTGGAGAACCAGATGAGGGCGACGATGATCGCCAGGACGGCGCCGAAGATGGTGAGCGTGGGCGAGAAGAACTCCAGATCGTCGGTCGGGCGGAAGAGGTCGAACAGACGCAGCGCGTCAACGAGAGCCAGAATGCCGGCGACGAGGGCCATGACGGCGAGGATGGTGACAGCGAGAGGACGTTGTTTCATGATGCATTCTCCTTGCAATGAACGATGTGACCGCGATTCCGGCCGGCCAAGCGACCGGCCCAAAACGAACAATAGCACAGATCACCGCAGAGAGAAAATGACGTCGCCAGTTGTCAGTTGTCAGTTATCAGTTGTCGGTTGTCAGTTTGGGATAAGGAACACTTTTTCCTGACAACTATCAACTGACAACTGACAACTATCCAACTCTCCATTGCGCCGCCGCCCGTTTGCCGCTAACATCTCGGTCATGGCCAAACGGTTGTTTGACTCCGGGACGTTGCGCTCGCGGCCGCTGCTTAGCGTGCCACAGGTGGTCTTCTTGTTGATCATCGTCGGGGCCATCGTCGTCGCCATCGACCTCAACCGCCGCGCCCAGGCCGGCCGGCTCGTCGGCACGGGCGAGGAGGCGTTGCGCCTCCAGGTGGAGCGCGAAGCGACCCGGCAGGTGGAGCTACAGGCCACGCTGGAATACGTCACCGGCGACGACTATGTAGCCGATTACGCGCGCAACGAGGGCGGGATGATCCTGCCCGGCGAACGGCGCGTGGTGCCCCTGCTGCAAGAGGCGACGCCCGAGCCGACGGCCCTGCCACCCCCCACGCCCGACCCCGCCCTCCAGGCCCGCCCCTGGCAGGCGTGGTGGCGGCTGCTGACTGACGCCCCGCAGCCGGCGCGGTAGTGTTTTCCCCGTCGTAGAGTAGGGTCATCCTCCATTGTTTGGCGGCCGGGGAGCCATTACCCTGGGCCTATACGCCGACACTTGGAGGTCAATCGCATGCACCAGTTACAGACGATGATGGCGGCCCACCCTCACCCCGCGGCCGCCCACGCTCAGGCCGCCGAAGCGGTGGCCATGCTCGCCACCTGCGCCCACATTTGCGTCTCCTGCGCCGACGCCTGCCTGGATGAAGGGATGGTGGCGGAACTACGGCGCTGTATTCGCCTTAACCTGGATTGCGCCGATGCCTGCCTGGCGGCCAGCCGCGTGGCGACGCGCCAGACGGAGACCAACCCAAAACTGTGGCATGACTTGCTGGTT
>NZ_JAYRVJ010000481.1:0-7269 GCF_041918635.1 Promineifilum sp. (SeqCode) | reverse complement strand
GGGCAGTTGATCCTGCGTCGTGAATGTATCCAGCGCCGCGCCGTCGGGGGTGAACAGGGAGATGGTGAAGTCGTCGCTGAGGCCGCGCAGGGCGTCCGGGTCGATGCCGGCGCTCTGGAAGGCCAATTGCCCGTCGGCGAGGCCTACGTTGAGCAACGCCTGGTCGGCGGCCAGGGCCAGCGCGGCGTCCACCTGAATCACCAAACTGTTCTGGACGCGGTAGTAGAGGAAGACGATGAACGCCACCAGGATGAGCGCCAGGCACACGGTGTACCAGAGCGTCAGGCGCAGCCGCAGCGGGATACGGGAAGGGGGCAGAGGGGGCGGGGCCGGTTTCATCTGTCGGCGCTTATCCGGTAGCCGACGCCGCGCACCGTGTGGATCAGCGGTAGGGCGTGGCCGTTGTCGATCTTGCGGCGCAAGTAGCCGACGTAGACATCGATGACGTTGGACTCGTTGTAAAAGTCGAAGTTCCAGACGTGCTCGCCGATCTGCGTGCGCGTCAACACCTGACCGGGGTGGCGCATCAAATACTCCAGGATAGCGAACTCGCGCGGGCTAAGCTCGATGGGGTGACCGCTCCGGCGCACCTCGCGCGTGGCCGTGTCCATCTCCAGGTCGCCGATGTGGAGCGTTGTGCCCATTTGCAGCGGCGGGCGGCGCAGCAGGGCGCGCACCCGGGCCAGCAACTCCGGGAAGGCGAACGGCTTGACCAGGTAATCATCCGCGCCGGTGTCCAGCCCCTCCACGCGGTGATCGACCGTGTCGCGGGCGGTCAGGATGAGCGTCGGCGTCTTGTCGCCGCGGCGGCGCAATTCGCGCAGCAAGTCCAGGCCGTTCATCCGCGGCAGCATGATGTCGAGCACCAGCACGTCGTAGTTAGCGGCCAGGGCGTAGTCCAGTCCCTCGCGGCCGTCCTCGGCCAGATCGACCGCGTAGCCGGCCTCGGTCAAGCCCTGGCGGATAAAGCGGGCGATGCCCGGTTCATCTTCGACGACGAGGATGCGCATCTGTTCTCTCCACAGGCACGATTCTATCGCGGGCAATTAAGAAAGCGATGAAGAACAGGGATATGCAGGAGTTTTGCGCGTCGTGATATAATGAATACCGCCAGATGGGAGTTAGCCACTCGCCATCGCGGAGCAGGAGGAGAGGCCGTGAGCGCCACGCAGGTCTGTCCCAGTTGTCAAAAACCTACGCCGGCCGATCAGGCGTTCTGCATTCACTGCGGCCAGTTGGTGAAACCACTCGCTTCGCCGGGGAGTCAAGCGTCCGGTCGAGGCGGTTGGCCGCTGCTGGCGGGTGGGCTGCTCGTGTTGTTGGCGATTGGCGTCTTTGCGCTGTGGCGCGCGGGTCTGATCAGCATCAGCGTGAATCGCGGGCAAGCGACTCTCCCCGTCGCGCCTTCGGCGACACTCCAGACGCCGGAGGCCAACGCCGGCATGGGCGGCGGGCCGGACGGAACCCCCACCGCGACGGCTTCCCCGCCACCCACGCTCCTCACAACGCCGCTGCCCAGCAAAACGCCGCCGCCGACCGCGACCCTTTCCCCCACGCCGCCGCCGCTCCCGTCGCCGACCACGGAACCCACGCCAGCCACGCGAGGGGACGTAATCTTCTTCTCCCGTTCGTTGGCGGACTCGGACGGCGACGGCACAGCCGACTGGGAAGGCAAGCGGGTCATCTGTCGTATCGACACCGATGGAACCAATGAAGGCTGCCTGACCGACGACACCTACTCCTCCGCGCTGCCGAATTGGTCGCCCGACGGCCGGACCATCGTTTTCGCCTCCGACCGCGATCTGGCTGACATCCCGGAGATCTATCTGATGGATCCGGATGGCTCGAACTGGCGGCGGCTGACCAACAACAGGGTCAATGACCATGGGCCAAGCTGGTCGCCCGACGGCGCGTGGATCGTCTTCCACCGCGAAGGGGCGGGCGGAACGGCCCAGTTGTACCGGATGCGGCCGGACGGCAGCGACCAAACCCCCATCGTCCCCAACGGGCGCGACAATCGCTATCCGGTGTGGTCGGCCACGGGGCGCATCGCCTACGAGTCGCGCGCCGACGATGGCTACCACATCTACCTGACTGATCCCGATGGTCGCTCCGATGAGCGGATCACGCCTGGCGGCATGAACCAGTCGCCGGCCTGGTCGCCGGATGGGCGCTATCTCGCCTTCAGTCAGGGCGACCCGCAGAGCGGCCAGGGCTTTCACATCATGATCTACGACACCCAGACGGGTCAAACGAGGCAGGCGACCACCGGCAACAACGCCGCCGAACCGGCCTGGTCGCCCGATGGCGGGCGTATCGCTTTCGCCTACTGGGTCAGGGGCGTCGCTCAAATCTGGTTGCTGGACGTGGGCAGCGGCAACATGTCTCAACTGGTCTTCAGCGACGGCTACCTGGACACTCAGCCCGCCTGGGCGCCCTGAGGCACGTCATGCGCAGAACGGGCATTCTCGTCGTCATCGTGGCCTTGATCATGCTGGCTTTGTTGCTCTGGCTAAGCCCTTCCGGCCGGAAGGGCAGCGCGTCGCCGCAACCGACCGCGGAGAGCGAGGCCGTTGGCGGGCAACCCGCCTCGCCGGTCGCGGAGTCATTACTCCCCACGGTTCCACCGGAACCGGCCACGCCGACTGCCATACCCACTAAGACTGTAGACAGCCTCAGAGACGCGACGCCGCTTCTCCCCACGCCGACGTTGGCCGCGCCGCCGACGCCGGCCATAACGGCGCGGCCAGCGACCCCGCGCGCCTCGCTGACGCCGGCCGTCGCTGGAGGAGTGGGCGAGCGGCCGGCGTTGGCGCCGTTGCCCCCCGCGCCGCCCATCACCCATGGCGAGCGCGCCGAACCGATCATCGCCCTGACCTTCGACGCCTGCCAGGACCCAGACCTTCCAGCCGGCTACGATGCCGAGATCATTCGCGTCCTGCTCGAGACGGGCACGCCGGCGACGCTCTTCCTCGGCGGCGACTGGATGCGCACTCACCCGGATGAGACGCGCTACCTGGCCGCGCAGCCCCAGTTCGAGCTGGGCAACCACGGCTGGGCGCACATCGACTTCGCCACGGCCACGGTCGAGGAGATGTTCCCGGAGATCGAGCGGACGCAGGACATCATGTGGGAGTTGGTGGGGCGGCAGCCGGCCGTTTTTCGCTTCCCTGGCGGCGCGTACACGGAAGAGGCGCTGGGCGTGGTTGCGGAGCTAGGCGTGCGGGCTATCGAGTGGGAGGTTGTCAGCGGCGATCCCGATCCGGGCATCACCGCCGAGCGCATGATCCCCTGGGTAGTGAACCAGGTTCAGAACGGCTCGATTATCATCATGCACATGAACGGCCGCGGCTGGCACACGGCCGAGGCGCTGCCCGCGATCATTGAGCAACTGCGCGAACAGGGCTTCCGCTTCGTCACCGTGTCGCAACTGCTCGACGCGACGCCGGCATCATCCGCATCAGACGGCGAGTAAATAGTTGGGTTTCGCAGCCCGCCAGTAGCTAACAGCTATGGCCGCGCCAAGCCCGGCAACCAGGCCAGCACCCGCTGGATCTGCCGGTCCCAATCGCGCCACTCGTGCGCGCCCGGCCCCTCCTCATGGGTGATGTCGAGGCCAATCGCCCGCGCGTGCTCCCGGAAGCGCACGTTGTCGGCGTAGAGGCTGTCGTCCAGGCCGCACCATTGGTACAGGCGCGGCCGGGCGTCGCCCCGTTCGACCAGTCGCCCGGCCAGATGGAACAGGTCGTTGGGGCCGCCGGTCAGTTCATCCACACGCCCAAAGACGTTGTTCATCTCCTGGCTGCCCGCCGCCTCATCCGCCCGCGTCCGGCTCACCACGTCCAGCGCCCCGGACAAACTGGCGGCGGCGGCGTACCGTTCGGGGTAAGTCAGCGCCAGCTTGAACGCCCCGTAGCCGCCCATTGACAGCCCGGCGACGTAATTCTCGGCCGGATTATCGGACAGCGGGAAGAAGTGGCGGGCCAGGGCCGGCACTTCCTCGCTGATGAACGTCCAGTAGCGGTAGCCGCGGGCCATGTCGGTGTAGAAACTGCGGTGTACCTCCGGCATCACCACGGCCAGCCCCAGCCCCTCCACGTAGCGCTCGATGGACGTGCGCCGTTGCCAGGCGGAGTGGTCGTCTGAGCGGCCGTGCAGGAGGTAGAGCGTCGGGTAGCGCCGCCCCGCGCCGTCCCCGCCCGAGCCGGGGGGCGGCTCGGGCAGGATGACGGTCATCGTTGAGGCCAGTTGCAGGACTTGCGAGAAAAAGTGGCAGTGAATCAGGGCCATGGCCGGCGGTTACACGTCCAGATTGCGCACTTCACTGGCGTGCGTCGTGATGAACCGCCGCCGCGGCGCGACTTCGTCGCCCATCAGCATGTCGAACGTCCGGTCGGCGACGACGGCGTCCTCGATGGTCACCTGGAGCAGCGTGCGTACGTTGGGATCCATCGTCGTCTCCCACAACTGCTCGGCGTTCATCTCGCCCAGACCCTTGTAGCGCTGGACGCTGTATTTCTGGCCGTTCAGCCGCTTCAGCAGCGTCTCGCGCTCCCCTTCGGAGTAGGCGTAGGAGATGTCTTTGCCATGCTTGACGGCGTAGAGCGGCGGCTGGGCGATGTAAAGGTGGCCGTTCTCGATCAGATCGGGCATGTAACGGAAGAAGAAGGTCAGCAACAGGGTGCGGATGTGGCTGCCGTCCACGTCGGCGTCGGTCATGATAATCGTCCGGCCGTAGCGCAGGTTGCCCAGGTCGAACGACTCGCCAATGCCCGTGCCCAGGGCGGAGATGAGCGCCTTCACCTCGTTGTTGCCCAAGATCTTGTCCAGCCGCGCCCGCTCCGTGTTGAGGATCTTGCCGCGCAGGGGCAGGATGGCCTGGAAGTGGCGGTCGCGACCCTGCTTGGCCGTGCCGCCGGCCGACTCGCCCTCGACGATGTACAACTCGCAACGCGCCGGCTCCCGCTCGGAGCAGTCGGCCAGCTTGCCGGGCAGCGTCAGGCTGTCCAGCGCGCTCTTGCGCATGACCAGGTCACGGGCGGCCTTGGCCGCGTCGCGGGCGCGCGAGGAAGTCAGGCAGCGCTCGACGATTTTCTTCGCCTCGCGCGGGTTCTCGTCCAGGAAGGCGGCCAGCGCCTCGCCCAGCACGGCCGACACCAGGCCGGCCACCTCGGCGTTCATCAACTTGACTTTCGTCTGGCTCTCGAACTGCGGGTCGGGGTGCTTGATGCTGACCACCAGCGTTACCCCCTCGCGCGTGTCATCCGACGAAAAGTTCTTGTCCTTCTCCTTCAGAAAGCCGTTCTTGCGGGCGTAGTTGTTGATGACGCGGGTCAGCGCCGTGCGCGCGCCGGTCAGGTGCGTGCCGCCGTCGGGCGTGTTGATGGTGTTGGCGAAGGCATATTCGGAGATAGCCACGCCGTCGGTGTACTGTGCTGCCACCTCGATATCGACGTTGTCCACCTCTTTGCGAACGTGCACCGGCTCATGGAGCGCCTTGCGGTTGCGGTTCAGGTAGCGCACAAAGGAGCGCACGCCGCCCTCGAAGTAGAAGCTCATCTCTCGCGCCGGAGATACGCGCTCGTCGGTCAGCTTCAGGAGGACGCCGCTGGTGACAAAGGCCATCTCGCGGAAGCGGTTGGCCAGCATCTCAAAGCGGTACTCGTGGTCCTCGGTGAAGATCGTCTCATCGGCCCGAAAGGTCGTGGTCGTGCCCGTGTCTTCGCCCTTCTTCAGGTCGCGCAGGCGTTGGACGGGCGTCACCGGGACGCCGCGCTCGTAGCGCTGCTTCCAGACGGCCCCGTCGCGCTTTACCACCACCTCCATCCACTCCGACAGGGCGTTGACCGCCGCCGCGCCGACGCCGTGCAGACCGCCGGAAACCTTATAGGCAGCGTTGTCGAACTTGCCGCCGGAGTGGAGGCTGGTGTGGACGACTTGCAAGGCCGACACCTTCTCCGTCGGGTGCTCGGCCACGGGGATGCCGAAGCCGTTATCGCTGACGCTAACGCTGGAGTCGGGGTGGATGGTGACCTCGATGCGGTCGCAGCGGCCGGCCAAAGCCTCATCGATGGAGTTATCGACGATCTCGTTGGTCAGGTGGTGGAAGGCTTTGATATCCGTGCCGCCCACGTACATACCGGGCCGGCGGCGCACCGCTTCCAATCCCTTCAATACTTGAATATTACCGGCGTCGTAGTGGGCGGCGGCCCGGCTATCGTTCTGCTTGGTCTTGCTGATCATAGTTGACTACTTCACATGCTCCGTACTGGTTTGCGGGCCTGCGCCGCGCGAGGCCACGCCCTGCAAAAACGCGAGATAGCGGTCGCGATAGAAAATGAATAGAGCGACGACGAGCGCCGTGCTGATGTAGGCGTGGGCCAGGATGTTGATGACCGTGACCCAGGTGCCGGAATCGGCCGAGAGCAGGATGTTACTCAACAACTGCCGGGCCAGCAGCACGACGAACAGCACCCCCAGCGACGCTGGCAGGTTCTTCTGGAACAGCCGGATGCTGTCCCCCAGCGACGATAGGAAGGGGCGTGGATTCAGGGTCATGCCTTGTGGCGCGTAACCGAAGAACAGCGCCAGCCACAGGATGACCACCAGCGCGCCTATCAGCACGACGCTGGCGAGCGCCTGGTTGATGAGGGCCACGAACCCGGCCAACAGGGTAACGGGCACGAGGATGACCAGGATGAGCACCACCAGCACCGCCGCCAGCCCGAGCAGCCGCAGCCAGGTGCGCATCACCCGTTGGGCCAACCGGCCCAGGGCCAGCCCCGGCGCTTCGCCCGGCGGCGCGCCCGCCCGGCGCAGGGCGTAGGCGATGAGGCTATAGAACACGGCCGCCAGCAGCAGCCCGGCAACCGTGAACAGCAGCAGATAGCCAAACCACTCGCCCCAGCCGAGGCGCTCGATGACGGCCGGCTGGATGGGCGTGCGTTCCGGGGCCAGCCCGGTCATCAGCGCGGGCACACCCAGCAGTGGGACGGCCAAATAGGTGAAATGGTTCAGCCGCGGCAGAGCTTCTGACAGCAACGGCCCCGGATCTATCAGCATGGCCTCGACCGGCAGTTGGGCGAAGACCGACTCCAGCAGCGGCCGGAAGCTCAGCCGCGGCCCGACCCAGAGAAAAAGATCGAGCAGCGCCGGAATGACCATCAGCCATAGGTAACGGGTGGTCAATTCAAAGCCAGCCGATAGCGTCGCAAATACGCCCGGCAGGGTGGTAGATTTATCCTGCTTCTGCGCCATAGTTAACAGATG
>NZ_JAYRVJ010000480.1:0-11905 GCF_041918635.1 Promineifilum sp. (SeqCode) | reverse complement strand
GCTCGCCGGCCAGCCCGACCAGAAATTCGCTACCCGGCGGGATAAACGCGGGATCGGGGCCGCGGTCGATGCAAATCGTCTGGCGGACGTGTTCTCCATCGTGAGCGCGGACGACCTCGTAGCGCCAGTCGCGGCCGATGACCGTCAGCGGCGCGCCCCGCTCCTCGGCCAGCCGCACCAGCACCTCCAGCGCCTCCGGCTGTTGCGCGGCGACGACGACGGGCACGCCGGGCTTGATGATGCCCCCCTTCTCGAAGGCGATCTGGGCCAGCGTGTCGCCCAACAGTTGGGTGTGATCGAGACTCAAGCTGGTGATGACCGACACCTCCGGCAGCAGGACGTTCGTCGCATCGAGCCGCCCGCCCAGCCCGACTTCGACCACGGCCACGTCCACCGCGCTCTCGGCGAAGTGCAGAAAGGCGATGGCCGTGACAATCTCGAACCAGGTGATGCCCGGTGTCCGCTCCAGTTGGGCGCGCACGCGCTCCATGTAAGCCACAACGGCCGCCTCGGGGATGCGGCCGTCGGCGTCGTCGGGGGTCAGGACCCGGATGCGCTCGCGGAATTCGCGCAGGTGCGGCGATGTATAGAGGCCAACGCGCAGACCGGCCAGGCGCAAGCAGGCGGCGCACATGGCCGCTACCGACCCCTTGCCCTTTGTGCCGGCGATGTGGATGGCGGGGAAGCGCTCTTGCGGCCGGCCGAGCAGCGACAGCAGGTAGCGCGGCCGGTCGGTATCGATCTTGCTCGCGTTGTAGCGGTCGAGCGCCTTGTGTTCGAAGTTGATGAAACTATAGAGATAGTCCAGGGCGCGTTGGTAGGAATCCATGGGTGGGATTGTAACGTATCCCGCCCAAGCGCGCAGTCCTGGCTTTGACACGTCCCGGCAGGGTGGCTACACTCCTTCTTTCGAGGAATACTACATGGCAACTGTTCTTACCATTCATCGCGCCCTGGCTAACACAACCTGGCTTTTCTTTCTGATCCTGGGTCTATGGGGGCTACTGCGCGCCGCCCGCGGCCGGGGCGTGGACGCCAACTACCTGGGCGCGGCTTTCATCGGCCAGATGCTTTTCGTGGTGGAAAACGTGCTGGGAGCGGTGATCTGGATCGGCAATCGCGGCCTGGACATGGATCGGCCGGAGATCCACATCCTCTACGGCGTATTTGCGCTCATCTTTCTGCCCTTCGTCTACGTGTCCGTCTTGCGCGGCGACAACACCAACCGGGCGCAGTGGGTGCTGGCCTTCACGACGCTCTTCTTGTTCGGCATCGCCCTGCGCTCCATCTCCACCTCGGTCTGAGGAAGAAGAATCCACAGATCCCACAGATTACACAGATTGGGAGGAAGATTCCATCTGTGTAATCTGTGCCATTGGTGGTTCCCTCTCCAGGTGGTCATCGCGATCCTTCTCCAGGTTGACCAGGGCCGGGATGAACTGCCCGCCAATGCCGAGAGCCAATGTGAGCAGCCCACCGATCAGGAACCATGTCCGCACACCGATAACGTCGGCCAGCGGTCCGGCCACGGCCAAACCCAGCGGCATCATGGCCATCGCCGCGCTGCTAAGCAGTGTGAAGACGCGGCCCTGCATCGATGGGGCCACGGCGGCCTGCAAAACGGCCATGATTGGCCCATTGGTGATCGACGACATTAGCCCCATCAAGCCCATCGCCAGCACGGCCAGCGGAAACAGAGAGACCGGAACCAGGCCGAGGAAGAGCACGCTGAATCCCAGGCCGATGAGACCCACCAGCGACGTGTAGATACGATTCTTGAAACCACCCCATGCGCCGAGGAGCACACCGCCCACCAGCACACCAATGCCCAACGCGGCCTCCATCGCCCCCAGATGCCAGGCCGTGCCCTGAAAATGTTCGGTGACCAACAGCGGGATGAAGCTCGTCGACGGGCTGAGCACCAGGTTGATCAGCGTAGCCATGCCCATCAGGATCAACAGGCCGCGCCAGCCGAGGACGTAGCGAAAACCGGCGCGCAGGTCGTGCCAGTATTGGCCGACAGCCGAGCCTGTGGCGCCCGCCTCGTGGCGCGGCTGTGGGACGCGTATCAGCAGGACTGTGGTGATGGCGACGGCTGCGGTTACCATGTCGATCATCAGCACGCCCTGCAGCGGCAACAGTTGTAGCAGTAGCGCCCCCAACGGGGCCGAGATGATGTTCAGCCCGCCGTTGAGCATTTGGTTTAGGCCCTGAACGCGCGTCAGGTGTTCCTGGGGCACCATGAGCGAGGTCGATGCCGTCATCGCCGGGTTGTGGAACGTACTGCCCAGAGCGCGCACAAAGAGGATAACATAGACATGCCAGATGTCGGCCTGCCCCACCCAGAACAGGATCGCCAGAACCAGAGTCGCCAGGGCCACGACCGTATCGGCCAGGATCATCGTCCACTTGCGGTTCCAACGATCGACCAGCGGCCCGACGAACGGCCCCAGTACCACCTGGGGTACGAGGCCGACGATGGAGGCCACCGCCAGCACCGTCGCCGAGCCTGTCTGCTGCGTCAGCCACCAGATGAGCGCGAATTGCACCAACTGGCTGCCCAGCAGCGAAAAAACTTGTCCCACCCATAGGGCAAGAAAGGGCTTTAAGGATTGCTGCTGTTTAACCGGTTGTGCGCTCATGGCTTGCCTCACTCAGGCCACTCCAGGCCCCGCGTTGAATTTCGTTGTCAGGATACAATTATTTAATCAGTTTGTCAATATTCTTAATAGACGCATTGAATAATTCAATGATCCGAGAAACAGTTCTCCGGCCATGTCGTCTCTTAAACCTGCCAGGTCTGGACGATTATGATATACTCCCTTGACCGACTATGAGACTGAAGAACAACAAAGAGATCGCCCGCATGCGCGCCGCCGGCCGGCTGGTCGCGGAATGCTTCGCCATCCTGGAAGAGAACATCAAACCTGGCGTGACGTTGAGCGCGCTGGACAAACTGGTGGAGAACCACATCTACAAACAGGGCGCCGAGACGCTCTACAAAGGCTACCGCGGCCGCAACCGGGAGCATCCCCCCTTCCCCGGCGTCATCTGCGCCTCGGTCAACCACGAGATCTGCCACGGCCTGCCCGACGGCCGGGTATTGCAGGAAGGGGACGTTATCGGCATCGACATCGGCCTGCGCTACAAGGGGTACTGCGGGGATGCGTGCGTCACCTACCCCGTCGGCCGCGTCGCCCCGCACGTGGAGCGGCTGCTGGACATCGGCCGCGAGTCGCTGCGGCGGGGCATTGGCGCGGCGCAGTATAACGACCACCTGCACGACATCGGCCGGGCCATCGAGGACTACGCTGACACCCAGGGCGTGACCGTCGTCCATGAGTGGGGCGGCCACGGCATCGGCCGCGTCCTGCACGAGGATCTGTCCGTCTCCCACATCCGCCAGCCAGGCCCCGGGCCGCGTCTCATCCCCGGCATGACCTTCACCATCGAGCCGATGATCAACGAGGGCACACACGAGTGGATCCTGCTGCCCGACGGCTGGACGGTCATCACCGCCGACGGCAAGCTGTCGGTGCAGTTCGAGCACACCGTCGTCATCACCAAGAACGGCCCAGAGATACTGAGCCGGCTGTAAGTATCCCCATCCTCATGCTCAGTTATCTTCTGCGCGGCCTCATCCTGGGGGCTACAGCTGCCGCGCAACCTGGCCCCTTCCAGGCCTTCCTCCTGTCGCTCATCGCCCGCAACGGCTGGCGGCGCGCGCTGCCGGCGGCCTTCGCGCCGCTGCTCAGCGACGGGCCTATCCTGCTGGTCGTGTTGCTGGTGCTGACCCGGCTGCCGGAGCGGTTCCTGTCCATCCTCCAGATGGCCGGCGGGCTATTCCTGCTCTACCTGGCCTGGGGCGCGTGGCGCAGCTTCCGGCGCGATCCGGCGGCCGGTGGGGAGGCCATGCGCGGCGGCATCGTCAAGGCGGCGCTGATGAATGCCCTCAGCCCCTCCCCCTACATCTTCTGGGCCACCATCGCCGGGCCGATCCTCATCGCCGGGTGGCGGGAGTCGCCGGCGCTGGGGCTGGCCTTTGTCCTGGGGTTTTACGTGGCGATCGTCGGTGGGCTGGCGCTGTTCATCCTGGCTATCGGCGCAGCCGGTCGCGTGGAGCCACGCATCAACCGCGC
Source organism: Promineifilum sp. (SeqCode) (assembly GCF_041918635.1). NCBI lineage: Bacteria > Bacillati > Chloroflexota > Ardenticatenia > Promineifilales (SeqCode) > Promineifilaceae (SeqCode) > Promineifilum (SeqCode) > Promineifilum sp. (SeqCode). The sequence goes on along the minus strand of NZ_JAYRVJ010000480.1, from coordinate 7,766 downwards.
CCTGGGCGCTATCTCAGCCGTGGCCCTCTTCGCCTTTGGGCTCTACCAACTGACAACAGGGATCAGCCAAATTTGAAGAAAGAATCCACAGATTTCACAGATGCCACAGATTACGATCTGAAACCTGTGTCATCTGTGAAATCTGTGGATTCCCTTCTTACAATACGATGTTGACCAGCTTCCCGCGCACGACGATGATCTGGCGCGGCGTCTTGCCGTCCAGCCAGCGCGCCGCCTTCTCCGAAGTTAGCGCGATCTGGCGCAGCCCCTCGTCGCTCGTCTCGGCCGGCACGTCGATCTTGTCGCGCATCTTGCCGTTGATCTGGATGATCAGGCTGATGATTTCATCGCGGGCCGCTTCCTCGTCCCACTGCGGCCACGCCTGCTGGTGGATGCTGTAGGGCCGGCCGCGCCGCGCCCATAGCTCTTCGGTGATGTGCGGCGACACGGGGGCCAGCAACAGCAGCAGCGTGTCCACCGCCTCATCCCACGCCTCGCGCGACGCTGCCCGCTCGCGCCCCGCGACCAGGATGGTGTTGCGCAACTCCATGATGGCCGCCACGGCCGTGTTGAACGAGAACTCCTCCAGGTCTTGCGTCACCTTGCGGATGACCTGGTGCGTCTTACGGCGCAGGGCGCGCGAGGCGGCGGCGTCCATCTCCTGGGGTTGATAGTCGGCCCGGCCCATCTCCCACACGTCCTGCAACAGCCGTTGCGGCCCCTTGATACCCTCATAGTTCCACGGCCCGCCCTGATCCCACTTGGCGAAGAACATCAGGTAAGCGCGCACCGTGTCCGCGCCAAACTGGGCTACCAGCTCGTCGGGGTTAACGACGTTGCCCTTGCTCTTCGACATGCGCTGGATGTCCAGGTGGTGGCGCAACTGGTTGACGGTGTTGGCCCCGACGATGGCCGGAACCTCGATCACCACGTCCGGCAGCGCCTCGACGGTGAACAGCTCGCCCGCGCCCACGTCCACCTGCAAGACGTTCTCCGTGCGCTTCATCAGTTCGCCGGCCACCTCCGCCACGCCCGCGCCGGCCGGGAGGCTGCCCGGCTCGATCACCTCGATCCGCTCCGCGAAGAGCTTGTTACCCTCACGCCGGCCGCGGGCCAGCACGTAGTCGCCCTTGCGCTCCGCGCCCAGGATTTGCCCCTGGTTGCGCAGCATCATCATCGGCTCGTCGAACAGCCCGGCCGGGTCGCGCCCGTGGGCTGCCATCTCCCGCGCCGCCGCCTCGAACAGCCCCAGATCGCGCATCGCCTTGGTGAAGAAGCGCGTGTACAGCAGGTGCATCGTGGCGTGCTCCACCCCGCCGGTGTACACGTCCACTGGCAGCCAGTAGGCCGCCTCGGCCGGGTCGAACGGCCCGCGGTCATAGTGCGGGCTGAGGTAGCGGTACTGGTACCAGGAAGAGCACATGAAGGTGTCCATCGTGTCCGTCTCGCGGCGGGCCGGGCGACCGTCGGCGTCGGTCGCCTCCAGGAACTCCTCATGGAAGCGTAGCGGGCTTTGGCCGGTCGGCATAAACTGCACGTCGTCGGGCAGCAGCACCGGCAACGCCTCATCCTCCTCCATAACGATCGTCCCATCCTCGCGGAACAGGGCCGGGATGGGCGCGCCCCAATAGCGCTGGCGGCTGATAAGCCAGTCGCGCAAGCGATAGTTGATCGCCTCCGCGCCGGCGCCCTCCGCCTCCAGCCAGTCGATGACGGCAGCAATAGAGGGGTTGGCCCGCCCCTTGGCCGTCGTCACCGGCGTGCCGTCGAAGCGACCGCTATTGATCATGACGCCCGGGCCGACGTAGGCCGCCTCCATGGTCATCCCGTCCGGCTCCGGCCCGTCCGGCGGGCGGATAACCGGTGTGATGGTCAGGTCATAGCGGCGGGCGAAGTCGAAGTCGCGCTGGTCGTGGGCGGGCACAGCCATGATCGCCCCCGTCCCATAGGTGATCAGCACGTAGTCGGCGATGTAGACCGGGATATAGGCCCCATTGACCGGATTGACGGCGTAGCCGCCGGTGAAGACGCCCGTCTTCTCGCGCGTCTCGGAGATGCGCTCCAGTTCGGTCGTCCGGGCCGCCTCCTCGCGGTAGGCCATGACCGCCGGACGCCGCTCGTCGGTGGTCAGCTTGTCCACCAGCGGGTGCTCGGGGGCCAGTACCATGAACGTCGCGCCCCACAGGGTATCGGGCCGTGTGGTGAAGATCTCGATCTCGTCGCCGGCCTCGCTGTGGAACAGGACGCGCGCGCCCTCGCTGCGGCCGATCCAGTTGGTCTGCATCAGCTTGACCGGATCGGGCCAGTTCAGGGGGGCGAAGTTGAGCAGTTCGTCGGCGTAACGGGTGATGCGGAAGAACCACTGCTCCATCATCTTTTGCATGACCGGCTGGCCCGTCCGCTCGTCCTTGCCGTCGATGACCTGCTCGTTCGCCAGCACCGTCTGGAGCGTCTCCGACCAGTTGACCAGCGCCTCGCCGCGGTAGGCCAGGTCGCGCTCGAAGAAGCGGCTGAAGAACCACTCCGTCCAGCGGTAATAGGCCGGGTCGCAGCTGACGGCCTCGCGCTGCCAGTCGAACATCGCCCCCATGCTGCGCAACTGCCGGCGCATGCGGTCGATGTTGGCGTACGTCCACGTCTTGGGGTGGATGTTGCGCTGGATGGCGGCGTTCTCGGCCGGCAGGCCGAAGGCGTCGAAGCCCATCGGGAACAGGACGTTGTAGCCGCGCATGCGCATGAAGCGGGCGCGCGCGTCGGACGGGGTCATGGCAAACCAGTGGCCGATGTGGAGGTCGCCGCTGGGATAGGGCAGCATCGTCAGGGCGTAGTGCTTGGGCTTGTCCCAATCCACGGTGGAGCGGTAGAGCTGGTCCGCATCCCACTTCGCCTGCCACTTCGGTTCGATGACCGCCGGGTCGTATGTGTCGCTCATTCTCTCTTCTCCGCTAACATCGCGGGCTTACCGTATTGTAGGGGCGGGTTTGAAACCCGCCCTACCATAAAATAAAGAACCCCTTTCGCTCAGAGACGAAAGGGGTTCCGCGGTACCACTCTGATTGACGGTACAAAAGTGGACCTGAAGGGGTTCGAACCCTTGACCTCCACAATGCCATTGTGGCGCTCTCCCAATTGAGCTACAGGCCCATACCATCCACTTGAACACGTAACGTGTGTCGGGCGGCGTCGGTTACTGCATTCACCGGCGCGACTCCCAGGCGAGTTCGGCCTCTGTTGTCGCCCTCCCAGCCTGTGGGGCGGCTCTCTGATGGGCGGCTTACTACTCCTGTTCGGCGTCTTTGGTTATTCGGTTTTCCGCCTGCCAACGGGTGATACTATACCCCGCTTCGCCCGATTTTGCAAGAAATCCGGCGCTTCTGCTTATGAAAAAGATGGCGTCGCCGAGGTACGCCCGAACGATTCATTGCGCCGCCCTTGACTTCCACCGGCGAATAGCCATGATCAATGGAACACTCACCAAAGGAGCGAGCTCACGTTGACCAAACGTCGCAAGAAGTCACCCGTCGAACCAGAGTACATGGAACCGGCGATGTGCAGCACCGATCTGCGCCGGGAGATTCTGCAGCGTGTCCCGTTCTTCGCCATGTTGCCGCCCAACGCCATCGAACAGATCAACCTGCGCTTTCGCGAGCGGGGTTTCACCGAAGGGGAACCCATCTTCTACGCCGGCGCTCCGGCCGCGCGCCTCTACGTGGTCGCCACGGGCAAGGTCAAGCTGATGCGCCACACCCAGGCCGGACAGGACGTGCTGCTCGATATCCTGACCGCGGGGGAGTTCTTCGGCAGCCTTTCCCTGCTGGGCAACGAGGTCTATCCTGACTCGGCCATCGCCCAAACCATCGTCTGCGCGCTCAGCGTGGGCGCGGAGGCGTTCCGGGCGATCCTGGTCGACTACCCCGCCGTGGCGCTGGCCGTGCTCGACATCACCGCCGCGCGGCTGCGCGAAGCCCACGAGGCGATCCGCCAGATCAGCGCCCACTCCGTCGAACAGCGCATCGCCTATACCCTGCTGAAACTGGCCGAAAAGCTCGGCGAACCGAGGGAGGAGGGCTTGTTGATCCAGATGCCGCTGTCGCGCGAAGACCTGGCTAATATGGCTGGCAGCACGACCGAGAGCGCCAGCCGGATCGTTAGCCAGTTTCAGCGCGAGGGGCTAATCGTAACGGGGCGTCAATGGATCGCCATCACCGATCAGGGCCGGCTCCGGGAGTTGGCCTCGGCCGGTGCTGACTGACCCGGCCGCCGCCAACCCGCGCCCCTATCCGCGCCTCATTCCCCAGATGAGGCGCTTTTGTTTTGGCGCGCCAACGCGAGCCGTTACTTGCGCCAGATCATGTAATACGCCGGCCAGATATTCTATAGTGAGTGTATAGCAAGACCTCTGAGGTTTGCGGCAAACCTCAGAGGTCTGAAGGAGAACTTGAGATGAAAACCATTCTGCGCAGTCAAGAACTGTCCTGCCCGTCCTGTGTCGCCAAGATCGAGAAGGCGCTCAAGGCCCTCGGCGGCGTCCAGGAAGCGACGGTACACTTCAACACCGGGCGGATCGTCGTAGAGCATGATCCCCAAACCGCGCCAACCGATGAACTGGTTGCCGCAGTGCGCTCGGCCGGCTATGAAGCAAAGGTCGCCCCGTACTAGCGTCCCTGACCGGCGTCCGTCGTAGGGGCAGACCTGCGTGTCTGCCCACGGCGCGCACGCAGGACTGCCCCTACGCTGAGCGATAAGGAACCCCCCCATGAGCATGATTAGAACCTGGATTGGAAACCCCAAGCTGCGCCGTCAAGCGCTGATGGTCGCCAGCGGCCTTCTCATCGCCGCCGCGTTCGCCGCCGACGGCCTGCTGCATTGGCGGTTTGGGTACAACGTCATGATGATCGCCGCGGCCGTGGTGGCCGGCTCGGATATCGCCGCGCGGGCCATCAGCAGCCTGCGCAATCGACACGTCAGCATCGAGCTATTGGTCACGATCGCCACGACGGGCGCGCTGATCATCGGCGAATACTGGGAAGCCGCGGCCGTAACGTTCCTCTTTATCTTCGGCGCCTATCTGGAAGCCCGGACGCTGAGTCAGACCCGCAAGGTGCTCCAGGGTCTGCTCGACCTGGCTCCGACTACGGCGATTGTTTGGCGCGACAGCCGGCAGGTTGAGGTTCTGGCGCACGAGGTCGCGCCGGGCGAGATGGTCATTGTTAAACCGGGCGCGAAGGTTGCCGTAGACGGCGAAGTCATCGACGGTCGTTCGGCCGTCGATGAGAGCATGATCACCGGCGAGCCGATCCCCGAAGAGAAGACCGCTGGCAGCCCGGTGTACGCCGGGACGGTGAATCAGGACGGGCTGCTCAAAGTGCGGGCGACGGGCGTCGGTGCGGATACCACGCTGGCGCGCATCGTGCGGCGCGTCGAGGAAGCGCAAGAGGAGCGAGCGCCCACCCAACGCCTGATCGAGCGCTTCGCGAAGTACTACACGCCGTTCATCATCGGTCTAAGCGTCGTCGCCTTGGCCCTGACGCGCGACGTCGACCTGGCGCTGACGCTGCTGGTGATCGGCTGCCCCGGCGCGCTGGTCATCTCCACGCCTATCTCCGTCGTGGCCGGCATCGGCCGCGCCGCCAAGAGCGGCATCCTGATCAAGGGCGGAGAATATCTGGAAAATGCCGGGAAGATCGCCGTGCTGGCGCTCGACAAGACGGGCACGCTCACCACGGGCAGGCCACGCGTGACCGACGTCGTGACCCTGACGGGGGAGACAATGCTCGTCGGGCCGGTCGCCGGGCCAACTACCGCGGTTGGGCATGGCCGCTGGTCAGCAACCCAATTGGACGTGCTTTACTGGGCGGCGGTGGCCGAGGCCGGGTCGGAGCATCCGTTGGCCCGCTCGATCCTGGCCGAGGTCGAGGACACTCACGCCTTTCCCACGGCCGAAGCGTTCGAGAGCTATACCGGCCGCGGCATCCGCGCCGAGTATGATGGGCGCGAGATCGCCGTGGGCACGCCCGCGCTGATGGAGTTCCTGGAGATCACTGTGCCCGAAGCGGCGCACAATGCCCTTACCGATCTGAGGGCCAGCGGCAAGACGGCCGTGCTCGTCGCGCTGGATGGCGTTACGCTCGGTGTGTTGGGCATCGCCGACACGCTGCGCGATACGGCGTCCGAGACAATCGGCCGGCTGCGCGATCTGGGCACGCACGTGGTGATGCTCACTGGCGACGACGAGCGCACGGCGCGGGCCATCGCCACGGAAGTGGGCGTGGCCGACGTGCGCGCGGGCTTGCTGCCGGAAGACAAGCTGGCGGCGATCCACGAATTGCAGGCGGGCGGGCGCGTGGTAGCGATGGTCGGGGACGGCATCAACGACGCGCCGGCGCTGGCCGCGGCCGACATCGGCATGGCGATGGGCGCGGCAGGCACAGACATCGCCATCGAAACCGCCGACATCGCCCTGATGGCCGACGACCTGCTGAAGATCCCGGAGGCCATTCGCCTCTCCAAAGCCACGTTGCGCAACATCCGTCAGAATGTGATGATCGCCCTGCTCACCGTGGCCGCGCTGCTGACGGGCGTGCTGCTCGGCGAAGTTCACATGGCGGGCGGGATGCTCATCCACGAGGTATCCGTGCTGGTCGTCATTGTGAACGGGATGCGACTGCTGCGGGCTTAACGAAGTAGACAAAATAAGGCCCTCTGATGTGAACAGAGGGCCTTCAATTCCTTTCTATTGAACAATCAAGAAGAGGTGGACCTGAAGGGGCTCGAACCCTTGGCCTCTACAGTGCGATTGTAGCGCTCTCCCAGCTGAGCTACAGGCCCAACAGCAAGTGTGAATTTTAGCCCAGGTTGGGGCGGTTGTCAAATTCGATCCAGACCTGACAGGTGGGCGGCCAGCGACGTTCTGAAGGGGATTAAACGGGTGGCCGCCCACCTATCACGACAGCCGGCCCATTCGCTTGACGCCGCTTTTCATTCCCTCTACCATTGAACGGTGATGGAGCCGATCTCACAAGGAGCACCCATGCCGAAGTACACGATCACCCTCGAATACTGCGTACCCTGAAACTACTGGCCGCGCGCCGCCCGTGTGGCGGACGATATCATGAGCAACTACCACCACGTCATCGAGCGCTTCACCTTCATCACCGGCAGCAAGGGCGTTTTCGACTTCCGGGTAGACGGCGAATCCCTCTTCTCCAAAAAGGACATCGGACGCCACGCCGAGCCGGGGGAGGTGTTGCGCCTCTTCCAGGAGCTTGTAGGGCCGGATGTGCCGGTCTATCCGGGAGAATAGTGGTCAGTGGTAGGGGCGGGTTTCAAACCCGCCCCTACCACCGATCATCTATCGTAGACATAAAACCCCCGCCCCACCTTCCGCCCCAACTGCCCGGCGGCGACCATGCGGCGCAGGAGGGGCGAGGGGCGGTAGCGGTCGTCGCCCCACTCCTCGAACAGGCCGGTCATGACGCCCAGCACCGCGTCCAGGCCGATCAGGTCGGCCCACTCCAGCGGCCCGCGCGGGTAGTTGGCCCCCAGCCGCATCGCCTTGTCAATGTCGGCGGCCGAGGCGACGCCCTCCATCAGCATGCCGGCCGCCTCATTGATCACGCAGCACACCGTCCGCGCCCGCACCAGCCCCGGCCCGTCGGCCACCAGGATCGTCTCCTGGCCCAGCCCCCGCCAGAACAGCTCCGCCTGCACCAGCGCCGACTCGGCCGTCTGGAGGGCGCGGGCCAGCTCGATGATACCCCCGTCGG
>NZ_JAYRVJ010000479.1:0-2793 GCF_041918635.1 Promineifilum sp. (SeqCode) | reverse complement strand
TCTGCGCTCGGCTGACGAGGCGGCTCGCCACCCCGACCGGTTGCCGCCCGGCGTGATGGGCGTCCACCGGCCCGTTGCCGCCCAGGTCGGCCGGCTGCGCGGTCTGCTCACCCTCTACCAGGCCCGCCGCCAGCCGCAGGCCATGCTGGCGCAGATGTACCGCCTCTTTCTCGACCAGAATGGCCCCGTCTTCGCCGGCATCGTGCGCGCCGCGGCCGACCCGGATGGCGCACCGCTGCTCCTCCACTGCGCCATCGGCAAGGATCGCACCGGCCTGGCCGTGGCCCTGCTGTTGTTGACGCTGGGCGTGCCGGAAGAGACGGTCGTGGCCGATTACACGCTTAGCAACCATGCGTCCGAGGCGATGGGCCGCTGGATGTGGCCGGAGATGGCGCGGCTGAATGCCTATGGCCTCGACCAGGCGCGCCTGCGGCCGGTGCTGCTGGCCGAGGCGCGGACGATGGCCGGGGCGCTGGCCCACCTACGGCGGCGTTATGGCTCGCTAGAAGGGTACTGGCGACAGGCCGGCCTCGACCAGGCAACTCTAGATGGGGCGCGGGCGAATTTGCTGGTCTGACGCGCCGCCGCAAGGAAGTCCGCATCTGAGGATGCGGACTCTGAAGCGCCCCGCCCGCGCACAGTGCAGAGTCCGCAGCCTCAGATGCGGGCTGCAGGCACGGCTGCTCGTGCACTCCCGCTCCCCGGTTCCCCCGCCCACGGGATAAGAATCCCGCGCCACGCCTGACTTGCCACCCGCCCTCTGTGCGCCGATAATGATGCTCATGCACTTCCCGCTATTCCGCAAAGTCCTCATCGCCAACCGGGGCGAGATCGCCCGCCGCGTCATTCGCGCCTGCCACGAGTTGGACATCCGCGCCGTCGCTGTCTACTCCGACGTGGACGAACACGCCCCCTGGGTGCGCGAGGCGGATGAGAGCTACCCGCTCCACGGCAGCGCCGCCGCCGACACCTATCTCAACCGCGAGGCTATCCTGACCATCGCCGCCAACTGTGGCGCGGAGGCGATCCACCCCGGCTACGGCTTCCTGAGCGAGAACGCCGACTTCGCCGCCGCCTGCGCCCGCCGCGGGCTGGTTTTCATCGGCCCGCCGCCGGAGGCCATGCGGGCGTTGGGCAGCAAGGCCGCGGCGCGCGCCCTGGCGCAGCAGCACGACGTGCCGGTCGTGCCCGGGGTGGACGGGCTGGGCCGAAATGACGAGGAACTGCTGGTCGCAGCCGAAGCCATCGGCTACCCGGTGCTCATCAAGGCCAGCGCCGGGGGCGGCGGCAAGGGGATGCGCGTCGTCGGCGAGCCGGCTGACCTGCGCGACGCTCTCCAGGCCGCGCGACGTGAGGCGCAGTCGGCCTTCGGCGACCCGCACGTGCTGCTGGAGAAGTACTTTCCTGCCATTCACCACGTTGAGATTCAGGTGTTAGGCGACCACCACGGCCAACTGCTGCACCTCTACGAGCGCGAGTGCTCCGTCCAGCGCCGCCACCAGAAGATCATCGAGGAGAGTCCCGCCCCGGTCGTGCGCGACCCGGCGCTGCGCGAGGCCATCGCCGCCGCGGCCGTGCGCCTGGCCGCCGCCGCCGGCTACACCAATGCCGGCACGGTCGAGTTCATCGTCGAACCGGCCGGCGGCTTCTACTTCCTGGAGATGAACACCCGGCTTCAGGTCGAGCATCCGGTGACGGAGTTGGTCACCGGCATCGACCTGGTCAACTGGCAACTGCGCGTGGCCGCGGGCGAGCCGCTACCCTTTGCCCAAAGCGACGTGCGCCAGCGCGGCCACGCCATCGAGTGCCGCGTCTACGCCGAAGACCCGGCGGCCGGCTTCCTGCCGTCCATCGGCCGCATCGCCCACTACGTCCGTCCGGCCGGCCCCGGCCTGCGCGTGGACGACGGCATCGAGGCCGGCTCGGAGGTGACGCCCTACTACGATCCGATGCTGGCCAAGGTTATCACCTGGGGTCAGGATCGACCAGAGGCCATTCGCAAGATGGGCCGCGCCCTGCGCGAGATGGTGGTGCTGGGCGTGACGACGAACGTTCCCTTCCTGCGCGCCATCCTGGAAGAGCCGGCCTTCCTGGCCGGAGAGACCAGCACCCACTTCCTGGCCGAGCATCTGCCCGACTGGCAGCCGCCGGCCGAGGTCAGCGAGATGGAGTGGATTGCCGCGGCGGCCTACGAGATGCTGGCCGGGACAGGCGGCGAAAGTCGGCCGCCGACCGCCGACGGCCGACAGCCTTTCGATCTCTGGACGGCCGCGCCGGGGTGGCGGAATGTGGTATCATCGTAGGATACTACGAGCAGGCGATAATTTTTCGGTGTATAGAGGCTAAGAGCGATGGAAATCATTACCGTCCAGGTGCGCGACAAGAAAAGGGCGCGAATATTACTAGATTTGCTTCAGTCATTGGATTTTGTCAACTCGGTTAAGTTGGAGAGCAAGGAGGCGACGGTCGAGGATGTGGATAGTCGGCAAGAGACGCTGGTGCATGAAGCATTTGGAATGTGGAAGGACACCGATATTACGGCGCAGTCGCTTCGCGAACAGGCTTGGACACGACAATCACGATGATACTGAAGGACTTTCGTTTTATCCCTGGATTGCGGCTGTTTCAACCGAGCTGACCGCGCTAATTAGCGGCCGGTTGACGAGAGTGTAACCCCGTGCTATGATTGAGCTTTGGGCCGTTGGCCTCGTTTTGCCGTTCATATTAGAGGTGAGTTCTGCCGCGTCAGAATTCACGCCAAGAGGGTGCAGTAGATTAAAAGAGTAAAACGTC
>NZ_JAYRVJ010000478.1:0-9692 GCF_041918635.1 Promineifilum sp. (SeqCode) | reverse complement strand
TGTCCACGGCAAGGCGACGGTTATCAACGACTACTGGCAGCAAGGTGGACTGAACGTCCTGAGCAAGCTGGTCGAACACCCGCGCCACCTGCCGCCGGATTTCGTCGAACAACTACTCGAAGTCCGCCTGCATCTGGCCCCGGCCTACACGCGCGCCGCCGTCGAGCGGGCCGGGGGCGAAGTGGCCGCTTTTCTGGCCAACGCTTCAGAGCTGGAACCCGACGCGCCGGCCGCCTTTGCCCATTTCGATTGGCAATTGCACCATTGGCTGACCATTTGTTCCGGCAACCCCATCTATACCCTCATCCTGAACGGATTCCGGGGCTTTTACGAGGACGTGGCCCGGCGCTATTTCGCCCCCGCCCCCGCCCGCCACTTATCGGCGCGCTTCTACGGCGACTTGCGCGCCACAGCCGAGTTGGGCGACGGGGCTCGCGCCGAGCAGTTGTGCCGTGACGTCATGCGGGCCAGCATTGGCGTCTGGCGCGCCGCCGGCCGCGACGAGTACGAGTGCGAGGCCGCGTCTATGCCGGCCACGGAGGAGTGAATTATGCGCCGTTGGAATGGCTGGGGCGATGACACCATCCCCTACCCGCTGCCCGCCAACGCCTTCGCCTTTCTGGAGGAACTCGTCGGCCCCGGCGCGCCCGCCCGCGATGCGACGCTGGCGGCGACGCTGGCTGCCATCCCCGTCTCGCGCCTGCCGGCCCACCCGCTCGTTCGTGTCGAGCGTCTGGAGCGCCTGCGCCACGCCCGCGGCCAAAGTCTGCCCGACTGGGTCGCCCTGCGCGGCGGTCTCATCCCCGCTTTCCCCGACGGCGTGGCCTTTCCGACCACCGCCGACGATGTGGCCGCTCTCCTGACCTACGCCGCCGAGACGGGCGCGCGGGTCATCCCTTACGGCGGCGGCACCAGCGTCGTCGGCCATATCAATCCGGCGCCTGGCGAGCGCCCCGTGTTGACCATCAATATGCGCCGGCTCAACCAGTTGACCCGGCTGGACACCACCAACCAACTGGCGACCTTCGGCGCGGGCGTGGCCGGGCCTGAACTGGAGGCCCAGTTGCGCGCCCGCGGCTACACCCTGGGCCACTTCCCCCAATCGTTCGAGTACTCCACTCTAGGCGGCTGGGTCGCCACCCGCTCCAGCGGCCAACAGTCGCTCCGCTATGGTCGCATTGAGGGGCTGTTCGCCGGGGGTGTCCTCCTCTCGCCGGCCGGGGCGCTCCACCTGCCCTCCTTTCCCGCCTCCGCCGCCGGCCCCGACCTGCGCCAACTCATCCTCGGCTCCGAGGGACGAATGGGCATCCTCACCGAAGTCACCGTGCGCGTCACTCCCTTGCCGGAGCACGAAGAGTTTCACGCTCTCTTCTTCCCTGACTTCGCCTCGGGCCTGAGCGCCACGCGCCAGATTGTCCAGGAGCGTCTGCCGCTTTCCCTGCTGCGCCTCAGCACGCCGACCGAGACGCGCACCACCCTCGCCCTGGCCGGCCACGAGCGGCTCATCGGTATGCTAGAGACGCTGCTCAGTGTGCGCGGTGTGGGCGGCGAGAAGTGCATGTTGCTGGCCGGCTTCACCGGGCGCTCGACCGTTGTCCGTGATACGCGCCACACCGTCATGGACATCTGCCATGCCGGCGGCGGCGTGTCGGCCGGGCGGCGCTTTGGCGAGCAGTGGATCGAGGGCCGCTTCCGCACCCCGTACTTGCGCAATACTTTGTGGGAAGCGGGTTACGCCGTCGATACCCTGGAAACCGCCACGAACTGGGACAACGTGCCGCGCATGGTCGAAGTCATCGAGGCGGCGCTGCGACCGGGGCTGGCCGAGGAGGGGGAGCGCGTCCATGTTTTCACCCACCTGTCACACGTCTACCCCCAGGGCGCGAGCGTTTACACCACCTATCTGTTTCGCCGCGCCGCCGATCCGGAGGCGACACTGAGACGCTGGGAGACCCTGAAAGGCGCCGCCAGCCGGGCCATCGTCGCCTGCGGCGGCACGATCAGCCACCAGCACGGCGTCGGCCGCGACCATACCCCCTACCTGGGAGCCGAGAAAGGCGCGCTGGGCCTGGATGCCCTCGCCGCCGCCATCGCCCGCTTCGACCCCCATGGCATCATGAACCCGGGCGTCTTACTAGGGGATGAGACCGAAGAGAGCTCACGCAAAGAACGCTAAGAGGGCCAAGAACGCAAAGAAATACAATCAAAACTTTGCGTTCTTAGCGTCCTTTGCGCTCTTTGCGTGAGCTCACTTGTTTTCCGAGAATCAAAAGACAGGACTAAACAATGACCGACAGCACAATCTGGAACGAAACCTGGCGCGAGGCAGCCTGGGCCGGGCTGGAAGGTGAGTGGGACATCATCATCATCGGCGGCGGCATCACCGGCGCGGGCATCTTGCGTGAGGCGACGCGGCTTGACCTGCGCACGCTCCTGGTCGAGCAGCGCGACTTTGCCTGGGGCACGTCCAGCCGGTCATCGAAGCTGGTGCACGGCGGCCTGCGCTATCTGAAGACGGGCCAGGTGAGCCTGACGCGGGCCTCCGTCCAGGGGCGCGAGCAGTTGCTCGCCGAGGGACCGGGCCTGATCGACCCGCTCGGCTTCCTGCTAGCCCAATACGAGGGGGATAGCGCCGGCCGCCTGGTCTATGGCGCGGGACTGTCCGTCTATGACCTGTTGGCCCTGCAATGGAGCCACCGCTACTATAGTCCCCACGACTTCCAGATGCTTGCCCCCTACATCTCGCCCACCGGCCTGCGCGGCGGCTTCCAGTATAACGACGCCCAGACCGACGACGCCCGGCTTGTGTTGCGCCTCTTACGCGAGTCGGTGGCCTGTAACAAGTCCCCCTCCCCGTGGGAGGGGTTAGGGGAGGGCGCGGCGACCGAATCAGAGTCCGTATCCTCAGATGAAGACTGTCTAGCCCTAAACTATGTTAAAGCAGAAGCGCTGTTGCGCGACGACACCGGTCAAGTCGTTGGCGTCCGCCTGCGCGATATGGCCGTTGGTAGTCAGGCGAGCGGACTCTCGTCTACCCAGCGCCATTCCCCCCGCATCGCCGACGTGCGCGCCCGCGTTGTCATCAACGCCACCGGCGCCTGGGCCGATGCCTTGCGCGAACAGGCCGGCGCGGAGCGGCGCATCCGGCCCTTGCGCGGCAGCCACCTCATCTTCCCCGCCTGGCGCTTCCCTGTCGCTCAGGCAGTCAGCTTCATGCACCCCATCGACGGGCGGCCGGTCTTCGCCTTCCCCTGGGAGGGCGTCACCCTGGTAGGCACGACCGACGTAGACTGCCCGCCGCCGCTCCATACCGACCCTTGCATCACCGCCGACGAAGTCGCCTATCTCATGGCCGCCGTCACCGCCCATTTTCCGGCGTTGTCGCTGACACTCGACGACATCATGGCCACCTTTGCCGGCATCCGCCCGGTCATTGGCAGCGGCAAGGCCGACCCCTCCGACGAGTCGCGCGATCACGTGATCTGGCAGGAGAACGGCCTGCTAACCGTCACCGGCGGCAAACTGACGACCTTTCGCCAGGTGGCGCGGCAGGCGCTGGAGGCGGTGTGTGAGAAGCTTGAGGCAGTGGGGGAGCGGGGGAGCGGGGGCGCAGGGGAGATGACAGAGTCCGCATCCTCCGATGCGGTGTCCCCATCATCAGATACCCGCAAGCGGTTGGCGCTGCTGCACGAAGACGCGCCGGTGTTGCAGCCGGTGGATGAGAGCGTGCTGGCAGCCATTTCCTCGCCCCAGGTAAGTCTGACCGGCGAGACGCGCCGGCGTTTGCTCGGCCGCTATGGGGCCGAAGCCGCGGCGTTGGTAGCCGCCGCCGAACCGGACGAACTGGAAGCCATCCCCGGCGCGCCCGCGCTGTGGGCCGAACTGCGCTGGTCGGCGCGGGCCGAGGGTGTGGTTCATCTGGACGATTTGCTGTTGCGCCGGGTGCGGTTGGGGCTGCTACTGCCGCGCGGCGGGGCGGACATGATGCCGCGCATCCGCCACATCTGCCAGCCCGAACTGGCCTGGGACGACGCTCGCTGGGAGACGGAAGAGGCCGCCTACCGCGCCCTGATCGCCGGCGCTTACTCCCTACCGCCGCGCGAGACCATCCCCGACTGGAACGCCCTGCTGGCTCAATCGCGCGCCGAACAGCAGACCGCCCGCGTCGTCCGGCGCGAACGCCGCCAGAACGTGCAGCGCCGCGCCGGATTGGCCCTCCTGGTTCTGGCGCTTCTGCTCGCCGTCGCCTGGCTGCTCCGCAGGAAGGTTCCAGGTTCCAGGGGCCAGGTTCCAGGTGAGGAGCACCCCACCCTGGAAGCTTCTTCCCTAATCCCTACCCCCTAACCCCTAGCCCCTATCCATGCCCAACTACTACCAGACGCTCCTTTTCCCCGCGCTGAAGCGCCTCGACCCCGAGACGGCCCACGAACGGACGGTGACGGCCCTGAGTCTGGCCCAGCGCACGCTGGCGGGCCGGGCCGCGTTGCGCCTTATCGCCGGCCGGGTTCCAACGCGGCCGGTGCAGATCGGCCCGCTGCACTTCCCCAACGAACTGGGCGTCGCGGCCGGGTTCGACAAGGACGCGCGGGTAGCGGCAGGACTGGCGCTGCTGGGCTTCGGCCACGTCGAAGTCGGCACGCTGACGCCGCGCCCCCAGGCCGGCAACCCACGTCCGCGTATCTTCCGTCTGCCGTCTGATGGAGCGGTCATCAATCGGATGGGTTTTCCCAACGGTGGGGTGGAGGCCGCCGCGACCCGGTTGCGCCGGCTGGCCGCCCGCCCGCGCGATTACGTGCTGGGCGTTAGTCTGGGCAAGCAAAAAGAGACGCCACTCGCAGAGGCCGCGGCCGACTACGTCAGCGTCATGCGCGCCGTCCACGCCTATGCCGACTACCTGGCCGTCAACATTAGCTCACCCAACACGCCCGGGCTGCGCGAACTTCAGGGCGGGCGCTATCTGGAACATTTACTGGCGGTACTGGTGGCCGAGAATCGCGCCCTGGCAGAGCAAGTGGGCGCGCCGCCCAAGCCGCTGTGGGTCAAGATCGCGCCCGATCTGGAGTGGGCCGAACTCGATGACATCCTGGCGACCGTGCTGAGCGTTGGCATCGACGGGATCATCGCCACCAACACGACCTTATGGAGACCTGACAGGTCTTCTGAGACCTGTCAGGTCTACGAGGAGGCGGGCGGCCTGAGCGGCCGTCCGTTGCGCGCTCGCAGCACGGCCATCATCGCCCATATCAGCCGCCAGACCGGCGCGGCCTTGCCGATCATCGGTGTTGGCGGCATTGCCTCGGCCGCCGACGCGCGCGAGAAGCTCGACGCGGGCGCGGCCGTTGTCCAACTCTACACCGGCATGATCTATGGCGGCCCCGGCCTCGCCGGCCGCATCTTGCGCGAACTCTAGACCGCGCTCGAAACCCGGTTTCGAGCGCGTGTCCCTATCCCCTAGCCCCTAGCCCCTATTCCGCTATAATCCGCTCATGTCTTCGCCGACAACAGAGCCTTCGCCGGCGCTGGCTCGTCTGGAGGCCACCGTGCACGGCCTGGTGCAGGGTGTCTATTTCCGTCACTTCACCTTGCAGGAAGCGCGCCGCCTGAGGGTCGCGGGGTGGGTAGCCAATCAGCCAGACGGTTCCGTGCGGGTCGTGGCCGAAGGGGACGAAGCCGCACTGCGCCGGTTGTTGGACTTCCTGCACCATGGGCCTACTGGCGCTCGCGTCGAGACCGTGCAAAGTGTCTGGTCGGCCGCCAGCGGAAACTTCGCCGAATTCAGAGTCCGCTATTTATGACCGTTACGCGTACGTTTGGCCGCCACCAACTGGCCTGGACTATTCTCTTCAGCAGTTTCTTCTTCTGTCTGCTCCTGAGCGTCACTGTACCGGTGGCTGTGACCGCGTTTCTGCAAAATGCCACCCAGCCGCTCGACGTCACCGTGCAGGCCAACCAGGGCACGGTCGGCGTCAACGAGGAGAACGGGCCGCGCCGCGCTGTGCTGGTTGGCGAGCCGCCCGGCGAGGTCGACGCGCGCGCGACCATCCAGACCGATACGACCGCGTCGGCGCTGCTGACGGTGGCTCCGCCCGACGAAACGGAACCGCTGGCCATCATGCAGATCTCCGGTAACTCGACCGTCCAACTGGTGGAGGCCGCCGCGCCGCGCTTTCGCTGGAGCAATCATTCGCATCAGGTAGAGGTCGATATCCAGACCGGCCGGCTGCGAGTAGACATCCTGTTCGGCGGGGCGCGCCCGCTGACGCTGGTGGTGACGACGCCGCAGGGGCGCGTTGACGTGAGCCAGCCGGGGCGCTACACGTTTGAGGTCAACGGCGACACCACGCAGGTGACGGTGCACGGCGAAGGCGCGGCCGAGGTCGCCGCCCAGGATAGCACCCTGACCCTCGGCCCCAATCAGCGGGCGGAGATGACGGCTGACGCGCTTATTGGCCCACTCGATCCGGCGCGCGACCTGATTCGGAATGGCAACTTCAGTCAGGGACTCGACAATTGGGCCTTGTTCTCCTGGCAGGTCGAATTGCCCGACCAGCCGAAGGGCGAGACTTCGGTAACGAGCGCCGGCGGCAATCCGCTATTACGCTTTGCGCGCGAGGGTGTGGGTCATGCCGACGTGCGCGCTACACAGTCCATTGGCCAGGACGTATCAGGGTACGATGCACTGCGCCTGTCGGCTACGGTGCGCATCCTTAACCAGAGCCTCGGCGTATGCGGCGTCCAGGGCAGCGAGTGCCCGCTGTTCATTATCGTTAACTACATCGACGATAGCGGCGTGAATCGCGTGTGGCAACACGGCTTCTTCGCCACGGGTGTCATCGATGACAACCTGACGCCGGGCGCGTGCATCTCCTGTGCCGTCGTCCAGCGCCCCCATGAGCGTGTGCCACTGGGGCAATTCTTCTTCTACGAAGTGAACTTGATCGACGAATTGGCCAGCCAGGGCTTCCTGCCCCCGCGTCACATCGAGAGCATCACCCTCGTCGGCTCCGGCCACACCTTCACCACCGAAGTCTCCGACGTGGCCTTAGTGGTGGAATGAATGAACCACCGATTTTCACGGATGGGACGGATTTTTACGGATTGCACCATAGGTTCAATCCGTGTTCATCCGTCTTATCCGTGTCAATCCGTGGTTCATTCATTATCGGTCGAAGCCGAGGCCCCGCTGTTTGAGCGACACGAACCGGCCACGACCGATGATGATGTGGTCGAGCACGTCGATGTCGAGCAGCTTGCCCGCCTGAACGATCTGCCGCGTCACGTTGATATCCTCCGGCGAGGGAGCCGGATCGCCCGAAGGGTGGTTGTGGGCCACAATGAGCGCGGCGGCGTTTTCGCGGATGGCGGCGCGAAACAGTTCGCCGACGCGCACGACCGAGGTGTTCAAACTGCCGACGTAGATCGTCGGCGTGCGCAGCACGTGGTTGCGCGTGTCCAGCAGGATGAGCCGCAGGTGCTCCTGGTCGAGAAACATCATCTCCGACTTGAGCAAGTGGAAGGCGTCGTCTGGTGTGGTCACGCGCGGCTTTTCTTCCGGCGCGCTGGCCACCAGCCGCCGGCCGATCTCCAGCGCCGCCTTGATCTCGGCCGCTTTGGCCTCGCCGATATCCTTGGCTTCCATCAACTCCGTGATCGTCGCCCGCGACAGCCCTGGCAGGTGATCGAACTGAACCAGCAGCCGCTCGGCCAGCCGCAGCACACTCTCCCCGCGGCCGCCGGTGCGCAGCACAATCGCCAGCAACTCGGCCGTTGACAGCGCCTCCGCCCCCACCTGCACCAGCCGCTCCCGCGGCCGGTCGTTCTCGGCCATGTCCCGAATCAGCGTGACGTAGTGGGCGGTCTGTGTGTTCGTTTCCATGCCCCACCCCTGTGGCCCAATCCTGTGGCCCACTCCTGGCAGTGATCAGTAAGTCAGTGGTCAGTAAATCAGTACATAGACTGTCCCATTGAGCACAGATCTACTGACCACTCATCTGTGTAATCTGTGAAATCTGTGGATTCTTCTACTCCGCCGACGCATTGCGGACGAGCAGCACAAACTCCTCCCACTCCTCCGGCGTCAGGTGCAGCGTCAGGCTGCCCCCCAGCTCGACGTGATACATATACACATCATCGTCTTCCAGCGAGCGCCAGATGGCGAACTGCTCCGTTTCGGCCAACACGTCGGGTTCTGCTTCGTGATTGTGGTTCATCTTATCTCCTCTTCCTGCAATAGTTGATGTTCGTTAAAGGGGCCAGGTTCCAGGGGCCAGGGAAAGCGCTCTTCCCTGGCCCCTAGAACCTAACCCCTACTCAAGCGCAAACAACGTCCCCGCCTCCGTCCCCACGTACACCACCCCATCGGCCACGGCCGGCGACGACACGCCCGACTCGGCGCGGAACTGCCAGCGCTGTTCGCCCGAGGCTACGTCGAGCGCATACAGGTTTTTGTCCACGCTGCCCACGTACACCAGGTCGCCGGCGATGGCCGGCGCCGAGTAATTGATGTCTTCCGTCGGGAACGTCCAGGCTACCTCGCCCGTCTCGGCCGACACCGCATACAGCGTCCGGTCCAGGCTGCCCCAGATCAGCACGCCGTCACTGATCGACGGGGCCGAGAAGTTCTCGGTCGGCGTCTGGTACTGCCAGCGCGTAGCGTGCGTTTCCAGGCTGACGGCAAACAGCACACCCTGGAGGCTCAGGTTGGACGTCATGAAGTAGACCGTGTCGCCGGCCACCACCGGATCGGCTGTCGGGCTATATACCTGCGGCTGACCATCGGTGACCAGGGTCGCCGGGTCAAACTGCCACTG
Organism: Promineifilum sp. (SeqCode); assembly: GCF_041918635.1. Lineage (NCBI taxonomy): Bacteria > Bacillati > Chloroflexota > Ardenticatenia > Promineifilales (SeqCode) > Promineifilaceae (SeqCode) > Promineifilum (SeqCode) > Promineifilum sp. (SeqCode). The sequence continues at coordinate 882 of NZ_JAYRVJ010000478.1, read as the reverse complement.
CTCCTCACCCGTCGCCGCGTCGAGCACGTAGAGAATACCGTTGGACACCGGCACATAGACTGAGCCATCGGCGATGGCCGGTGAAAAAGTGATGGGCGTGGTTCCCAGCTGGAAGCGCCAGCGCTCCTCACCCGTTTGGGCGTTTAGCGCGGCCAGCACACCGCTCTCATTGGCGGCGTACAGCGTATTCTCAACGACGGCTGGCGAGCCGGTAAAGCCGCCCGGCGCGGCGGGATCGCTGCTGCCCAGCGGCACGCGCCAGCGCTCCTCCCCTGTCGCCGCGTCCAGCGCGTAGACGTTGCCGTCCATGCTGGCGGCGTAGACCAGGTCGCCGGCGGCGGCCGGCGAGGCCAGGATGGCGTCGCCCGTGGCAAAGCGCCAGCGCTCCTCGCCCGTTTCGCGGTCGAGGGCGTAGACACTGCCGTTGTTACTGGCCGCGTAGACGCTATCGCCCAGCACGGCCGGCGCGGCGAAAATCCAGTCGCCCGCCTCGAACTGCCACTTCACCGTCTCATAGCTGTCCAGCGCCGCCGTCTCGTACACCCCGGTGCGGGCCGGGTTGGCCCGGTGCATGGCCGCCCCGCCGGCGATCTCCGGCGCGCCCGAATCTCCACGGCAGCCAGCCAACAGCAAACCCAGCCATACTGCTACAACCAGCACCCACCCCGCCGCGCTCTTCACTCGTCGTTCGTCGCTCTTAACTCGTAGTTTCTTCACTAGTCCCTAGCCCCTAGTCCCTGATCCCTATCCCCTGTTGAGGAAATTCCGCAGCACGGTATGCAAGATACCCCCGTTGCGGTAGTAATCCACCTCGACCGGCGTGTCGATGCGGCACGTCGTCTGGAAGGTCGTCACGCGCCCATCGGCGTGTTCCGCCTGCAC
>NZ_JAYRVJ010000477.1:0-2392 GCF_041918635.1 Promineifilum sp. (SeqCode) | reverse complement strand
GCTGGATACGTTGGTCGTGCTCTTTAAGTTGCGCATCGTCTTCCTGCTGTTGATGGCGGCGACGGGCGGGGCGTTCCTGGCCGCCGGCGGCTGGCCGGGCTGGGGCGTCATGCTGCTGACCTGGGCCACCGGCGGGATGGCTGCTGCTGGCGCTTCGGCGCTCAACCAGTATTGGGAGCGCAACCGCGATGGCCTGATGGGCCGCACGCGCAAGCGCCCACTGGTCAACGGCAGCATCGCCGACCCGCGCTGGGTTCCCATTGTCGGCCTCTTGCTGATCCTCGTCCCGGTGCTGGCCGTGCTGCCCTTCAACCGGCCGCTGGCCTTCTTTCTGGCGCTGGGGGCCTTTATCTACGTCGGCATCTACACCATCTGGCTCAAGCCGCGCACGCTGCTGAATATCGTCATCGGCGGCGCGGCCGGTAGCGCTGCCGTGCTGAGTGGAGCGGCCGCCGCCGGACAGTGGGATTCGGTCGGCGCGCTGGCGCTGGCGGCCATTCTGTTCCTGTGGACGCCCTTCCACTTCTGGAGCCTGGCCATCCTCTACCGCGACGAGTACAGCCGCGCCGACGTGCCCATGCTGCCGGTGCACACCACGCCTTATCGCGCCGCCTGGTGGGTCATGTCCCACACCTTGCCGACGGGTGTGCTCAGCCTGCTCATGGTCGTGCTGCCGGGGTTGGGCTGGGTCTTCTTCCTGCCGACGCTGGCGATTACCGTGGACTTGTTCAATCGCAACATCCAACTCATCCGCGACCCCTCGCCGCTGAACGCCCGGCGGCTGTTCATGTCCTCTAACTACTACCTGCTCGTCCTCCTGCTCGCCATCTGCGTCGATCTGATGTTGCCGCTGTAAGAATGGGACGCTGATGACGCAGATTACGCGCTAATTTTCGCCGATACAAGCTTCTTCTCAGCGAAAATCAGCGCCAAATCGGCGTAATCAGCGTACTATCTCTTGTATAACTAGACCATTTGTGCTACTATCGTTGACTGCGCGTCCGCTCAGTCCAACGAAACGCTAATGGTGTACACCCCTGCGCCATGCTAGAATAGTCGATTGGCTCAACAGATCGGTCGCGCGGAGGCTCCGTCATGGCTCCTTTCCGCGCCAATGGAAATGGAAGTATGTCCCTCGACAAGATCATCGTGCGCGGCGCGCGCGAGCATAATCTAAAGAATATCGACGTGGAGATCCCGCGCGACAAGCTGGTTGTCATCACCGGTCTGTCGGGGTCGGGCAAGTCATCGCTGGCCTTCGACACCATCTTCGCTGAAGGCCAACGCCGCTACGTCGAGTCGCTGTCGGCCTATGCCCGACAGTTCCTGGGCCAGATGGAGAAGCCGGACGTCGATAACATCGAGGGACTCAGCCCGGCCGTGTCCATCGACCAGAAGGGCGTTAGCCAGAACCCGCGTTCGACCGTGGGCACGGTGACCGAGATCTACGACTATTTGCGCCTCCTCTTCGCCCGGGTCGGCACGCCCCACTGTCCGGTGTGCGGCCGGCCGGTTATGCCCCAGTCGGCCGAGCAGATCGTCAGCAATGTGATGAACATGACCGTCGGCACGCGCATCCAGGTGCTCGCCCCGCTGGTGCAAGACCGCAAGGGGCAGCACCAGGGCATCTTTGACGACGTGCGCAAGGCAGGGTTCGTGCGCGTGCGCGTCAACGGCGAAGTGCGCCAGGTGGACGAGAAGATCGAACTCGACCGGTACAAGAATCACACCATCGAGGCGGTCGTTGACCGGCTGGTCATCCGCCACGCGCCCGACGACACCGGCGAGGAAGCCGCGTCCGACCGCAGCCGGCTGACCGACTCCATCGAGACGGCGCTCGGGTTGGGCGGCGGCATTGTGATCATCAACGACGTCACCAACCCGGCCAACACCATTGACCATCTCTACTCCGAGCACCTCTACTGCCCCTATGACGGCACGAGCATCCCGCCCATCGAGCCGCGCACCTTCAGCTTCAATACGCCCTACGGCGCGTGCCCGGAGTGCCAGGGGCTGGGGATGCAGAAAGAGATCGATCCCGACCTGGTCGTGCCCAACAAGGACCTGACGCTGACCGAGGGGGCCATCACCGGCTGGCCGACCGAGGACAAGGCTGGCTACTACTGGCAACTGCTCAAGGCCACAGCGCAGCACTTCGGCATCCCGCTCGACCGGCCGGTGCGCGAGCTGAGCCAGCAGCAGATGCGCATCCTGCTCCACGGCAGCGGCAACGAGTCGGTGACGGTGAAATATCACAACCGCGAAGGACAGACGCGCAACTACGGCACCAAGTACGAGGGCGTCATCCCCAACCTGTGGCGGCGTTACAACGAGTCCACCTCCGACTACGTGCGCGAAAAGCTGGAGGAGTACATGGTCGACCGGCCGTGTC
>NZ_JAYRVJ010000476.1:0-1878 GCF_041918635.1 Promineifilum sp. (SeqCode) | reverse complement strand
GGTGATCAGCCGGGTCAGACGGCGAACGGCCGCCGCCAGTTCCTCCGGCGAATCGGCGCGCATGACGCCGCGGCTGCCGTTCAGATTGAGCGGCTTGACGACGCAGGGATAGGGAACTTGGGCGGCCACGGCGGCGGGATCATCGGCCGTCGTAAACGTCTCGAACCAGGGGACGGGAACGGCGTCGCGCAGCATCCGGCGCATGACGTACTTGTCGCGCGCGGCCAGCGCGGCGGCCGGATCGTTGTGCGGCAGCCCCAGCGCCGCGCTGGCCGCGGCGGCGACCAGGCTGCCGCTGTCGTCAACGGACAGGATGGCCGACAGCGGGTGAGCAGCGGCGTATTCGACAATGGCTCTTGCTGCTCCCTCCGGATCGGCGAACGGAAGGGGCAGCGCCCCCGGCCACTGGTCGGCCAGCGCCGGCGGCAAGTCGATGCCGGTCGTGACGGCAATGCCCAGCCGCTCGGCCGCCGCCCGGAACGCTTCCAGCCGGTAAGAGCGCACCGTCGTCAACAGCAGCACGCGGGGCTTGGTAGGTGGTGCCATTTCATCCATGCGGAGAGTATAACTCACGTGAGTGGCAAGGGGCAGGTAGCGGCTGGCAGGTTAGACGGTATAGTTGCCTCTGCAATCGGAGGGTTATGCCATGAATCGCTCATCACCTCTGCGGTTCCGTTCTATAGGCTGGTACATGGCCGGTCGGTTGTGGCCGCTCGCCACGATCGTGCTGCTCGGCCTGTTGCTCTTGCTGATCGCCGGCTGCTATCCAACCTCGGCGACGATAGCCGGACTGCCGAACGCTGATGCCACGCCCCGCATTTATATCCCGGCGGCGCTGGGCGGCTCGGAGCCGATCGCGGCCGCAACACCGACGCGTGATCCGTCACAACCGCTGCCGCCGCCGACAGTGGTTACAGGCGTCCCGCCCATCGACTTTGTGGCAGCGAGTTCGGCCGCTCAAGCGCAAGGACGCGAGATAACTTATACGAAGATCGGCTTCCACACCGGGCCGGGCGGCAACGCCAACGGCCTGGGTGACTGGATGCGCCGGCTGAACGACGCCGGCATCCCCTTTTTCCTGAAGAGCGTCGACGCCGCCGGGCCGATCTGGGAGGCGCAACAACTTATTCAGGCCAACGAGGTCGCCGGGCGCGACGTGCCGCACACACTGGTCTTTCGCCTGACCGACCCGCGCTACGAAGCGCCGTTTTACAACAGCGGCGTCTCGCCCGAAACGGCGGCGGCCGTCAGCTGGCAGGTCAACCGCGATGGCCTGCCGCCCGAACTGGACAAGCGGTACGTCTGGCTCGAGACGCTGAACGAGCCGGGGCGCTACGGCGCGGACGGGCAGTTACAGATCGAGCGTCTGGGCCGCTTCTCGCTGGCGACGGCCAAGCTGGCTGTGGCCGAGGGCTACCGCTATGCCGCGCTCAGTTGGTCAACGGGCGTGCCGGAGCCGGCCGATTGGGAGCACCCAGCCATGCTCGCCTTCCTGCGCTACGCGGGCGAGCATCCGGATCGGGTGGCGGTGGCGTTGCACGAGTATAGCCTGGTCAACGAGGATATCGGGCGCATCTACCCCTACCTCGTCGGCCGCTTCCAGACGCTTTTCGACGTGTGCGACCGGCACGACATTCCCCGGCCGACGATCCTGATCACCGAGTGGGGTTGGGAGTACGACAGCGTGCCCGAGCCGGGCGTGGCGATGGAGCACATCGCCTGGGCGGCATGGCTCTACGCGGCCTACCCGGAGGTGAAAGGGGCGGCCATCTGGTATCTGGGGCCGCAGTTTGGCGGCATCGCCAACAAAGCGCAGCGCCTCATCGCCCCGCTGACCGACTACGCCCTCAGCCACTACTTCGTCTACACGCCCGGCCG
>NZ_JAYRVJ010000475.1:0-4931 GCF_041918635.1 Promineifilum sp. (SeqCode) | reverse complement strand
CTTCCGCGCCCAGACGCCCTCCGGGGCGCAGACGTACTCGGCCAGCCCGCCGGAGCCGACGCCAGATAGATCGCCGTAAACCGCGTTGCCCGGTTGAAACTGCGTCACGCCGCGGCCGACGGCGGCCACCACGCCGGCCACATCGGCCCCCAGGATGGTGTGCCTTGGCCGCCGCAGCCCGCCGGTCATGAGCCGGACGATGAACGGCTTGCCACTCAAGGCGTACCGGTCGGCGGCGTTGAGGCCCGTGGCGTGAACCCTGACCAGTACCTCGCCTTCCGCCGGCTGAGGCGCGGCCACTTCCTTTAATTGGAGCACGTCCGGCGAACCGTACTGCGTGTAAACAATCGCTTGCATGATTTTCCTTGTCTCCGCTGTGATAAGCAGCCCCAGTCACACCGATTACACAGAATGTCTTGAAATCAATCTTTGTAATCAGTGTAATCTGTGGATTTCTTGTCTTCTCTTTTAGTTCGCCTTGACGTTGTAGGACGGCGCCGCGCTATAGCGATGGCTCACCATCTTGACCAGCTTGGTGACGCCCCCAATCACCGCGATGATGATCGACAGGACGAGAATGGCTTCCGCGCCGCGCCCGATGAGCGGCACGCCGGTCAGCGCCGGAACGGCGGCATAGACCCGGTCGGCCAGCGGCAGCCACAGGACAAAGTACAGCGTCACCGCGCCGACGATGTCCAGCGCCACGTTGACCAGCCACAGGGCCACGCCCCACCGCCCGCGCAACAGCGCCGTCAGTTGCAGCACCATCTGCGCGATCGCGATAGCGATGAGCGCCACCAGCCAGGGAATGGGCACCGGGATGACGTCTACCGGCTCGCCCAGATTGAATTGCAGGGTCAGGCCGCCAACGCGCAGGAAGTAGATCATGACCAGCACGGCGAACGTGCCAAAGGCCATGCTGAAGATCGACTCGAAGCGGTCAACCTCGGCCGGGTCGTTGACTTCTGGCAGGGCCAGCGGATCGAACCCGGCGTCGTTGCCGGTGATCTCGTCCAGGTCTTCGCCGGAGTGCTGCAAGATAGCGAAGATGAGCACGACGATGCCGGTGAAGATAGCCGTGGCCTGGAACGCGCCGGCGGCCGTCTCCAGCAGCACCGTAATCAGGTTGTCCGACTCGTTGCCGAACAGTATGGCCAGCAGGTGAACGAGGACGGCCACCGGCGGCACGATGACCCAGCCGCGCCGCAAGACCATCATCATCACCGGGTAGAAGTCGGGGCCGACCAGATACTGCTCGCCGCCATAGGAAGCGGCCATGCGGCGCGGGTCGCCCAGTTCCTTGAGCACCGCGGCCACGTCAGCCTGCGTGGGCGCGCCCTCATAGCGGTCGTCCAACTGGTCCTGAATCTGCGACCGTAGTTCGGCCTGAATCTCGGCCCGCTCTTTGTTGGGCAGGTAGCGCCCGACTTGATGAACGTATCGCTCGACTAGCTCAGACATGTTTCTCTCCATAAAGAATGAGGTGCATTACCTCGATGGTGTTATTCCACTCCGTCATCAGCGCGGCCAGCACCTTGCGCCCCAGCGGGCTGATCCGGTAATACTTGCGCGGCCGCGATTCGCCGATCTCCCACTCGCTTTCCAGCAAGCCCTGCTTCTCCAGCCGCCGCAGCAGGGGGTAGAGCGTCCCTTCCTCGATGTCCAGCCCCTGGCCGGCCAACCGTTGAATGAGGTTGTAGCCGTACCGGGCGGTGTCCATCTGACTGAGAACCGCCAGCACCACCACGCCGCGCCGCAGCTCGAGGCGCAGGTTGTCAAACTGCTCGTCTAGTTCTATTTCAGTCATATGCTGTGCGCCTTATCATGCTGTGTGTCATACAGTAACAGTATACTATATGTCGCACAGTATTGTCAAGTACACAATATTGACTTCTTGTTAGCGTTGGGGCTTTCGCTGCGGTGTAGCGCGGGTTGGCAACCCGCGTTCTAGCTGGGCCGAAGACGCGGGATGCCATCCCGCACAGCGCCTTGTCAGACCGCGCCGGAGTGGTCGGCCAGCACAGTCTGGATGACGCGCTGGGCGTCGGCGGCCACCGGCGGGTGGGTGTGTTCGCTTTCGACGAGCGTGATGAGCGCCTTCCACAGCGCCCAGCCCCGGCCGCGCGCCCACGTGGCGTCGTCCAGCGGCAGCGCCTTACGGAATGCCCGCCGGCTCGCCCCGGCGAAGAACGTCCAGGCCATGACCACGTCGCAGGCGGGGTCGCCCACCCCCGAGCAGCCGAAGTCGATGACGGCGTTCAACCGGCCCTGGCGAACCAGCAGGTTGCCCGCGGCCACGTCGCCGTGCACCCAGACGGGCGGGCCGTGCCACGTCGCCGCCAGGGCCGTTTCCCATACCGCGGTCGCCGCGGCGGCGTCTACCTGGCCGTCCAGGGCGGCTATGGCGTCGCTGGTCTCCCGGTCATAGACGGTCAGCGGCCCGCCGCGATAGCAGTTGTGCGGCCCCGGCGGCGGCCCGCCCGTGGGATCGATCCGTTGCAGGGCGAGTAGGAAATGGGCCAGCGTCTCCGCGAAACGGGGCAGGTCGGCGATGCGCTCCGGCGTCGCGTTCTGGCCGTCGAGCCAGCGGTAGACCGACCAATGCCACGGGTAGCCCTCGGCCGGGACGCCCAGCGCCAGGGGAGTGGGGATGGGCAGCGGCAAAAGGGGAGCCAGCCGCGGCAACCAATGCTGTTCCTTGGCTACCTGTTCCTTATACCCTTCGGCGCTGGGCAGCCGCACCAACATGTCATCGCCCAGGCGAAAGGTTGTGTTGTCCCAGCCATCGCGCTCAACGGGCGTGATGGGCCGGCGCGCCCAGCGGGGGAACTGAGCGCCGATCAGCCGGCGGACGAGAGGCGCATCGATGTCCGCTTTAGTGATAGAAGCGATTGGGTCTACTCCTTGAACGGGCGGCGCGCACGAGACGGCCGGCCCCATCTGGGGCCAGATCGAAGTATAGGATAGGCTCTATCAGCTCAAGCTCCATGACAGCTAGCCGGCCAGCCACACGCACCAGGTCCAGGCGTGCATAGAGCAAGTCAAATGGTAGGCTGGCCAGAATGGCCTTCGCCTGGAGCAGGTCGTCCCGCCGGGGTTCAATGGCTTTGACGGTGCCGCCATAGATGCCGTGAGCGCGATAATCATCGGGGGCGGGTTTCTTCAGTAGCGCATGGCTGAACTCGCCGTCGATAAAGATGAACGACCACTCGCCCTCGTCCAGAACGCTCTCGACCAGAGGTTGTAGCAGGAACGCCTGGTGGGGCTGTTTGGCGGCCAGTTGCCCGAGCGTCGCCGCAATGTCCTGAGCCGCCACCAGGGTAACGTCGGCCGCGCCGGCGCCGATCATAGGCTTGAGGACGGCCTGCTGCCAGCCTCGCTGAATGGCCGCATCCTGCAGGGCCGGCGCGTCGGCCGCAGAGGCTGAAAGGGAGGGTACGATAGGAATCAGCCACTCGTGCAGATCAAAAAGATAGGACTTGACGCTATTCCAGCGAACCGCCTCGAGGGGATTGAATAACCGGCACGATGATCGGTCGATCTCGGCCAGTACGGACAAGAAGCGCTCGCGCTCGTCGATGTAGTCCCACGTGCTGCGAATGAGGGCCAGGTCGAATTGATTCCAATCGACGCTTGTATCACTCCAGACGACGGAAATGGCTTCGTCCCCTTGTCTCGCGAACTCGGCGATGAGTCGCCGATCATCCGCAAACAGCTCATCGACATTGGGGATTTCCCATGTGACGAAGTTTGGAAGCTTACGGCACGTCAGGATAGCCACGCGCATGGAGTAGGTCGCCTCGAGTCTAAGCGGACGCCAGTCGCCACATTCCAAAACCCGGCCCCTCAGCCGGCAATGTGACCATCCCCTCGGCGTCGCTCCGCAGATCGGCGCTCCCGGCCAGCCCCACCAGTTCCGAGCCGACGACCGCCGCCGGCAGGCGGACGGGCGCGTGGTTGGCGCGCGCGGCGTGGACGAGCACCGTCTCGCCGGGCGCTTCGCGCAGGAAGGTCAGCGCGTCGTCGCCGATGCACAGCCAGCGCAGGCCGCCGCGCCGCAGGGCCGCGCTGCCGGCGCGGGTCGTGAACAGGGCTTGCGTGTGCGCCAGCCGCCGCTGGTCCCAGCGCTCCGGGTGCGCCCAGGGCATGGGGATGCGGGCGTACTCCGGCCCCATAGTCGCCAGCCCGATCTCGTCGCCGGCGTAGATCATCGGCACACCGGGATAGGCGGCCAGCATGCCGAAGGCCACGTCTACCAGGCCAGGATCGCCCAGCAGCGAGGCAATGCGGTGGGTGTCGTGGGAGCCGATGAGGTTCATGGCGTGCAGCGTGGCCTGCCAGGGGGTGACGCCGGATAGTTCGCGCATGGCGACGACGACCAGCGGGCCGAGCAGGTTGGGTAGCAGGGGATACTTGGTATGGGCGTAAGGCCGGGACTGCGGCGGCAACAACCATTGCCACAGCGGCCGGGTGAAGGCCGCGTAGTTCATGGTGCCCTGATAGCCGTCGCCGAGCAGGTCGCGGCTGGTGTCGTGGTTGGACTCGGCCTGCAGGAATGACTCGGCCGCGGCCTGGGCCATCGTGCGGCGAATGGTGGTGGCGACTTCGTGGCTCAGGTTGATGTCGCCGTGAATGCCGGTCATGTTCGCCACGTCGATCCGCCAGGCGTCCAGCGCGTGCGGGCCGAGCCAGCGCGCGACGACCGAGTCCGGCCCGTCGTAGAGCCGGCGGCGCAATTCGGCGCTGCGGTGGTCGAAGATCGGCATTTCCTTAAGCCCCCACCACGCATCGTAGTGATGCGGGTAATCGGTGAAGAAGAAAAACGCCCTTTCCGGCGCATCCGGATCGGACAGCGCCGCCTGGAACCACTCATGGGTGTCGCCGCAATGGTTGGTCGTCAGGTCGCCCATCAGGCGCATGTCCCGCGCGTG
>NZ_JAYRVJ010000474.1:0-4830 GCF_041918635.1 Promineifilum sp. (SeqCode) | reverse complement strand
CGCCGCACCGGAAACTGAACTTCTGCCGTCAAGTCGCCCCCCACGACCGAGCCGTAGAAGACCTCGCGCGGCAGACCGTCCATGACGTAGCCGTTGGCTTCCACCCAACGGCCGAGGGCCTGGTAGGCGGGCAGCAATCCCCCCGCCTTGCGGTAAAAGCCATCGGTGATGACCAGCGTCGCGGCCAGCGGAACCGCTTCCAGCCGGCGAACGGTAATACGGCCAGCCCCCTCTGACACAGGCGCCTCCGAAGAGTTGCCGCCCACGACGAAAGCGCACTCGGCGTCAATGCCGCCGCCCTCCGCCCCGTCGCCGTAGTAGATCGACAGCGACGGGCCGAGCGGCAGCCGGTTGGCCGACATCCAGCTGGCGACCGCGTCGAACATGGCGGCGCAGCGGTCGGGCATCTGCTCGACCGTGGGCACGATCTCGCGGGCGGACACAATCAGCAGAGGTTCAATCGCCTTCAGGGTGATCTCGTTCAGGGACATGGTTTCCTCCAATTCCAGCATGGTCAGGTGGGCGCGGATGCGCGCCAGTCGGGCCTGGGCCTCATCCGCTTCGCGCTCCGCCGCCTCCAGTCGCGCGGCCAGCAGGTCGCGGAACACCGCCGGCGGCATGTCGTCGCGCAACAGCCGGCCGGCCGCCTCCAGCGAGAAACCAAGCTCTTTCAAGGCCAGGATTCGGTTGAGCGCGCCCAGTTGCCCAGCGGTGTAGTAGCGGTAGCCGGTAAAGCGGTCAACGCGCGCCGGCTTGAGCAGGCCCAGCGCGTCGTAGTGGCGCAATGCCTCCACCGTCACCTGCCCGATTCGCGCGAACTCGCCGATCTTGAACATGTCCTGAGTATAGCGTCTCGGGTAAGGCCAGAGTCAAGAGGGGAATGTGGTGGTGGTCAATGTCGCAGTTGCAGCAACGTGGCAATGGCCTCCCGTGGCGCGGGCCGCAAGCTGATGCCCATCCGGCCGGCCGCGGCCATCTGCGCCTCCATGTCGTCGCCCAGGCTAATGAGCGCCGCCTTCAGGTCTTCCCATGACGGCGACAGCGGCAGCGGGCGAACCAAACTCCGGTGGTACTCGTACGCCTGGCCGTTCAGCGAGCGCTCCACGCGCCGCACCAGCAGCCCCAACTCGTCGAGCCAGCAGCGGACGAGACCCAGGTCACGGCGGACGAGGTACCTGGCGGCAACGGCGCTCATCATCCAAAAGAAGGCGACCCACTCAGCCACCTGGGCGGGAAGGGTCGCCGGGTCCGGCGGCGGTGGCGGGGCTGCGTCTGGAATGGAGATTCGCTCGAACAGGAGGCGCGAGTCGGCGGGCCGCCGCGCCTGGGCATGGGGCACGAGAATCCAGTCAACCAGGTGGGCGGAGGGCCAGTAGAGGACGGACGTAAACGTGCCACCCTGCGGCGCATTGTGGTTGTTCTCGTGCACGTTGACCGGCTCGCCGAAGCGGCTAAAGAAGGTGAGGCGCTCGGCCGGCGGCCACGCAGTGGTCATCTCCATCCGTTGGCATAGCGATTCGCTATAGGCGTCGGCGATGACGACCGTCAGATCGATGTCGCTAACCGCGTCCGCCTCGTCCCGTCCATAGCTGCCCGTCAGCCACGCGGCGACGACGCGCTCGTCTTTCGACAGAGACTCGATTAGCGCGGCCAGCAGCGTTTCGCGCCCTTGTCGGTAAGCTTCTAAGTCGTTGGTCATGGACATTCATCCGGCAGCGTGTCGCGCCGGCATGGCGCGACGCGCTGCACATGCTCACTCGATCTCCCCATGCCAGATGCGCCGCATCTCCGGCGAACTCTCCAGCAGTTCATCCAGCGTCCCCCGCGCGGCGATCCGGCCGCCGTCGAGAACAATGATCTGATCGGCGCGGCGCAACGCCGGACGGCGGTGGCTGACCACCAGGCACGTCGGCCGCGCCTCACCCGCCTCGTCCACCAATCGCTGCCACAGCAGCCCCTCCGTCTCCACGTCGAGCGCGCTGGACAGATCGTCGAAGACCAGCAGTTCGGCATCGCGCACCAGCATCCGCGCCGCGGCGGCCCGCTGCACCTGCCCGCCCGACAGCCGCACGCCGCGCGGCCCGACGACGGTGTCCAGCCCGGCCTCCAGCGCCGCCACGTCCGGCTCCAGCACGGCGGCGTGGAGGGCGGCATCCAGGCGGCCGTCGTCGGGCAAACCCATCAGGATATTGGCCCGCAGCGACTCGCTGAACAGGCGCGGCACCTGCGGCGTGTAGGCCGAGCGCGGCGGGACAAAGTGCGCGGCCGGGTCGCCGACCGCCCGTCCATTCCAGCACACCTCGCCCGCCTGCGGCGGCAGCAGCCCCAGCAGCGCCCGCAGCAGCGTTGTCTTGCCGCTGCCTACCCGGCCGGTGATGACAGTGAAGGAGCCGCGGGGCAGGGTGAAGGTGGCGTCGGCGATGCCACTGACCGTCGACCGGCGACCGCCGACCGCAGGAAGCGCAGGGGAGTGGGGGAGTGGGGGGGCGGGGGTGAAAGAGGCCGCCGCAGGCGTTTCTTCTCCCTCCTGCTCACCCGCTCCCCGGCTCCCCCGCTCATGAAGGTAGGTCAATCCCATTACGCTCAACTCCACCAACCGGTCGCCCTCCCCCTTCACCGGCAGGGCCATCGCCGGCTGGCCGCCCTTTTCGTAGACGGGCGCGTGGGCGACGATACTGGCCGCCGGCGCGTCGGGGTGCATCTCCTGCAAGCGGTCAAGCACCACCCGCTGCTGGGCGATCTCCGACATGAAGCTGCCCAGGTTGGCCGGGAAGTGGACGGCGATGGTCAGGTAGGTGACGAACAGGGAGAAGTCGCCGATGGTCATGGCCCCCGACTGGATCGACTGCCCGGCCAGCAGAACGACCAGAGCCACGGCAATGTCGCCCATGCTCTGGCCGGCCGAGAAGGACAGCGTCAGGAAGGTGTTTTGCCGCACGCCCGCCTTGCGCCGCGCCTCGCTCAATGTCTCGAAGAAGCGCAGCGCCCCGGTCTCAGCATCGGCCACCTTAACCGCCTGCACACTACCCAGTATTTCGCCCAGGAAGCCGGTGACGCGGCTGCCGGCGACGCGGGTGGCCCGATCGTAGAGCAGGAAGCGCCGCCAGGCGACGCGGTTGATGAAGAAAACGGTCACCAGCGGCAACACGGCGATGAGCGTGATCCACGGGTTGATGCGGGCCATGATGACGATGGCGAAGAGGAAGGCGATGGCCTGACCGACCTCCTGCGTCAGCCACAGGGGGAAGTCGGAGAAGTCGCCCACGTCGCGCTCCAGGCGGTGAATGGCGTCGCCCGACTCGACCGGCATCGGCCGCGCCGCCGGCTTGGCCAGGATGTTGCGCATGAAGTTGACGCGCATCAGCACGCCGTTGATGCCGCGCACCAGCCAGCCAGTCCAATCGTCGCCGACGCCGACGACCATACGGCCCAGCTGGACGCCGACGAACAGCGCCAGCAGCGCGCCGATGCCGAACGTAGCCGGAGCCGAGCCGGTCAACTCGTCAAAGAAGCGCCGGCTAATCAGCCCAGGCACAAGCTCGATGACGATGAACACGACGCCGAAGAGCAGGTTGGCGGCGAAGTACCACGGCCGGTAGCGGATCAGCGCCCACGTGCCTTTCCAGACGGGAAGAGAATCCACAGATTTCACAGATTGCACAGATTGTGAAGAAGTGGTCATTGGGACGCCTCGGTCGTCGCTGCGGGGGAGCAGGGGAGCGGGGGAGCGGGGGAGAAGAAACCCATCAGGCAACGATTCTTTCTCCCCTGCCCCCCTGCACCCCCGCTCCCCTGCGTTTGAGACAGATACCATACAGTCATGCTAACACCTCCTCCAGCCCCGTCTGCAACAGCCCGTAGAAGCGCGAGCCGGGGTCGGCGGCCAGGGCCAGGCGCGGGCCATGCTCGACGACCCGCCCGCCTTCCAGGATAAGGATGTCATCGGCCCGCCCCACCGTGCGCAGGCGGTGAGCGATGATGATGCCCGTCCGACCGGCCAGCAGCCGGTCGATGGCCCGCTCCAGTAGTTGCTCCGTCGCCGGATCGAGGCGCGACGACGCCTCGTCCAGCACCACCAACTGCGGATCGCGCAAAAAGACGCGGGTGAAAGCCAGCAGTTGCGCCTCGCCGGCCGACAGCCCCTTGCCGCCGCTCTCCAGCACCGTATCCAGCCCATCCGGCAGGTCGCGATACCAGCCGCCCAGGCCAAGCGTCTCCAGCGCGTCCACGATGCGGGCGTCGTCCAGCGCCGGCCGGGCCGGGTCGTAGGCGCCGAACAGCGTCAGGTTGTCGCGCACCGTGGCGGCGAACAGTTGCACGTCCTGCGTCACCATGCCGATGTGCCGGCGCAGATCGCCCAGCCCGGCGGCGCGGATGTCGGTCTCGCCCAGGCGGATGGCCCCGGCGTCCACGTCATAGAGCCGGAAGAGCAGCCGGGTCAATGTCGTCTTGCCGCTGCCCGTCCGGCCCAGCACGCCCAGGACGCGGCCAGGCTCCAGGGCAAAGGTCACGTCGCGCAGGACGACGTCGGTTGCCTCCGGCGCGGCTGGCTCGTCGCTTGTCGTTCGTCGCTCGTCACTCGTCGTTCGTCTGTCTTTATAGGCAAACGACACCCCCTCAAACCGCACCGGCGGCGAGCCGGCGGGCAAGGGCGCGCGCGGGCCGGCTGTCCCTTCGGTCACGTCCGGTCGCAGGTCGAAGAACTCCCGCGTGCGGTTGACGCTGGCCAGGGCGCGTTGGATGCTCGCCAGTTGTCGCTGCACCTGGCTGATAGGGGAGTCCAGCAGGCCGACGTAGTAGACGAGCAGGAAGACCGTGCCGATGCTCATG
>NZ_JAYRVJ010000473.1:0-2647 GCF_041918635.1 Promineifilum sp. (SeqCode) | reverse complement strand
TCTTCCCCTCCTCTTGTTTTGCCGGCGGGCCCCCCCCGGCCTTGCCCCCCCCCGGCCCACCCCCGGGGGCCGCCCCCCCTGACTACAAACGTTATTCGATGCCCAGGTAGACCTTCTGCACCATCGCGTTCCGTTGCAGGTCGCGGGCGCTGTCGCTCAGGACGATCTCGCCCGTCTGCAAGACGTAGCCGCGACTGGCGATCTGCAGGGCCATCAGCGCGTTCTGCTCCACCAGCAGGACGGTCGTGCCCTGTTTGTTGATCTCCTCGACAATGCTGAAGATCGCCTCGACCAGCACCGGGGCCAGCCCCATCGACGGCTCGTCCAGCAGCAGCAGCTTGGGGCGCGACATCATGGCCCGGCCCATCGCCAGCATCTGCTGCTCGCCGCCGGAGAGCGTGCCCGACACCTGACCGCGCCGCTCTTTCAGGCGCGGGAACAGGACGTAGACGCGCTCGATATCCTCGGCAATGCCGTTCTTGTCCTTGCGATGGAAGGCGCCCATCTCCAGGTTCTCCAGCACGGTCATGCGGCTAAAGACGCCGCGCCCTTCGGGAACCATGGCCACGCCCTTGGCCGCCAGTTGGCTGGGTTTGTAGGCGGTCAGGTTCTCGCCATTAAGCGTGACACTGCCCGTCGCCGGCCGCATGAGGGCGCAGATGGTGCGCAGCGTCGTCGTCTTGCCCGCGCCATTGCCACCGATGAGGGTGACGATCTCCCCCTGATCGACGGTCAGCGTAATGCCCTTCAGGGCGTGAATCTTGCCGTAGTAGGCATGAACGTCGTTGAGTTCGAGCATGGTCGTCATGCCGGCTCCGCCTCCTCCACCGACAGGTGCGCCGCGCCGGCCGCGCCGCGCCCCAGATAGGCCTCAATGACCCGCGGGTTGCCCTGAATCTCGGCCGGCGACCCCTGGGCGATCTTCTCGCCGTAGTCGAGCACGGTGATGTCCTCGGAGATACCCATGACGACGCGCATGTCGTGCTCGATGAGCAGGATGCTGATGCCGATCTGGTCGCGCAGGTTGCGGATGAACTCGGTCGTCTGGGCCGTCTCGCGGGGGTTCATACCGGCCGTCGGCTCGTCGAGCAGCAGCAGCTTGGGGTTGCTGGCCAGGGCGCGGGCGATCTCCAGCCGGCGCTGGTCGCCGTAGGGCAGGTTGCGCGCCAGGCTGTCCCCCTTGCCGCGCAGGCCGACGAAGCGCAGCAGCTCACGCGCCTCCTGCACCGCCTTTTCTTCTTCTGCCCGGGTTCCGCGCGTGCCGGCGATGTGGCCGAACCAGCGCGAGTTCAGGCGCGGCTCCATGCCGGCCAGGATGTTCTCCAGGGCCGACATGTAGGCGAAGAGGCGGATGTTCTGGTAGGTGCGGGCGATGCCCAGCCGGGTGATCTTGTCGGGCGAGCGGCCTTTCAGCGACGTGCCGTTGAAGATAATGTCGCCTTCATCGATCTCGTAGAAGCCGGTGATGCAATTGAAGAAGGTCGTCTTGCCCGCGCCGTTGGGGCCGATGATGCTGACGATGCCCCCTTCGGGGATTGAGAAGTCCAGGCTGTTGACGGCCACCAGACCCCCGAAACGCTTGGTGACGTTGGTGGCTTCCAGGATGTTAGGCATGGCGTTTTAGTTCCTCCGCGGCCAGGAATGGTCGCGCTACATCTAGGTCAATGGCTGGACTTCCTCATGCAGTGGCGCTTCGGCCTGGGCCACCGACGGCTCGTCCGTCTCCGCCGCGTGCAACTCGCGCCGGCGCACGGCCGACGGCCACAGCCCTTCCGGCCGCACGAGCATCATGACGATGAGCAGGATACCGTAGATCAGCAAGCGAAACTCCACAAATTCGCGCAACAGTTCCGGCAGGCCGACGAGGACGAACGCGCCCAGGATGACGCCCGGCAAACTGCCCACGCCGCCAACGATGATGATCGCCAGCACGTTGATGGAGATGAGCAGTTCGAAGCTATTGGGAAAGACCGAGCCGACGCGCGAGCCAAAGATGGCCCCCGACAGCCCGGCGAAGCCCGCGCCGATGGCAAAGGCCAGCAGCTTGGTGGTGACGAGATTGATGCCGACCGCCTCGGCCACGTCCTCATCCTCACGCACGGCCATCCATTGCCGGCCGGGCCGGCCATCGCGCAGCCGCCAGGAGATGAACAACGCCAGCATACAGCCAGCCAGGATCAGGTAATAGTAATGTTGCGGGGTGGCGAAGGTGAAGCTGCCAATAGATGGCCGGCCGACGTTCAGGATGCCCTGCGCGCCGCCGATGATCGGCTTGAGTAAGTCGGAGACCACTAGTACACGGATGATCTCGCCAAAACCCAGGGTGACGATGGCCAGGTAATCACCTCGCAAGCGCAGCACCGGGATGCCCAAGATAACCCCAGCGAGCACAGCGGAGATCACGCCAATGGGCATGGCGATCCAGAAGCTCATTCCCAGGCCCAGATCGCCGGTGGACGTCAAGAGGGCGGTCACATACGCGCCGACGGCGAAGAAAGCCACGTAACCCAGGTCGAGTAACCCGGCGAAGCCGACGACGATGTTGAGGCCCAGAGCCATGAGCACGAACGTACCCACCTGGGCCACGACGTTGGTCAGGAAGATGCCCAGGATGCGCGGCAGCACCAGCAACAGCACCAGCGAGACG
>NZ_JAYRVJ010000472.1:0-2527 GCF_041918635.1 Promineifilum sp. (SeqCode) | reverse complement strand
TCGCATCCGCGACGGCCGCGCCGAATTCGAGAGCGCGCTGGCGTTGTTCGAGAAGGACAAACTGACCACGCCCTTGTTGCCCAACGCGTGGTCGGCCAAGGACGTCATCGCCCACGTCGGCTTCTGGGAGCGGCGCATTGTCACCCTCTACGAGGTGCTGGCGGCGGGCGACGTGCCGGAAGGTGAGGTCAGCGTGGAATCGGTGGACGCCCTGAACGCCCGCGTCTACCAGGAGAACGAACTGCTCCCGCTGGGCATCGCCCAACTGAATGAACGCGAAGCCTATCAGGCCCTACTGGCTGTGGCCGAGACTGCGCCGGAGGAAGACCTGTTCGAGCCACAGCGCTTCCCCTGGACGGAAGGCGAGGCGTTCTACCGCTGGATCGCCGTGAACACCTACGAACATTACGCCGACCACGTGCCCGACCTGTTGGCGGCGCGGACGCATTAGGGGCCAGGGAAGAGCGCTCTTCCCTGGTCCTTAGTCCCTGGCCCTTGCTCCAACAGAATTTGCCCCTCACCATTATCCATGCTATACTGCCATCGTTCACTGAGGGCTAGTTCAACTGGCAGAACGCCTGACTCTGAATCAGGAGGTTGGAGGTTCGATCCCTCCGCCCTCAGCCATCGAAGAGGGGTTGTAGACGATCTACAACCCCTTTTTTTGATCACCGACGAATGGCTACCTCGACATGAACGTCCGCAAAGCGCGCCCGGAAGACGTGCCCGGCATCCTGGCGCTGGTCAACGAACACGCCCGCCGGGGCGACCTGCTGCCGCGCACAGCCGCCTCCATCCACGACACCCTGGCCGACTGGCTCATCGCCAAGGACGACGCGGACGAACTCGTCGCCTGCGTCTCGCTCTACCCCTACTCGCCCGTCCTGGCCGAGGTGCGCTCGCTGGCCGTCCACGACCGGGCCAAAGGCGGCGGCTGGGGCAGTACGCTGCTCAAGGCGCTGGTGCTGGAGGCGCGCCGGCGCGGCGTCGTGACGCTGTTCGCCCTGACCCGCGCCGTCGGTTTCTTCCAGAAGGGTGGCTTCCACATCTCCGCCCGTGAGCGCTTCCCGGAGAAGGTGTGGCGCGACTGTGTGAACTGCCCCCTGCTCGATCGTTGTGACGAGACGGCCGTCGTGCTACACTTGGGCATCCCACAAGCCCCAACCGACCGGCTGCCCGGACGCCTGGCGTCGTCCGACTACCGGCGATTGCATCCCACCCCACACCCGCACCTCACGCCCGCCCAACCAACCACTCATCGTTCCAAAGGAGAGAGAATCATGACCAAACCGGCAGTGGAGAAAGTCGTCCTGGCCTATTCCGGCGGCCTGGATACGTCCGTCATCGTCCCCTGGCTGCGCGAGAACTATGATTGCGAAGTCATCTGCTTCTGCGCCAACATCGGCCAGGGGGATCACGAGCTGGAGGGGCTGGAGGCCAAGGGGCTGGCCAGCGGCGCGAGCAAGGTCATCATCGAAGACCTGCGCCACGAGTTCGCCAAGGACTTCCTGTTCCCCATGATGCAGGCCGGCGCTATCTACGAGCGCCAATACCTGCTGGGCACGTCGGTCGCCCGGCCGCTCATCGCCAAGTGGCAGGTGGCGGTGGCCGAGGCCGAGGGGGCCGACGCCGTGGCCCACGGCTGCACCGGCAAGGGCAACGACCAGGTGCGCTTCGAGTTGACCTTCCAGGCGCTCAACCCCACGCTGAAGGTCATCGCCCCCTGGCGCGAGTGGGACATCCGCTCCCGCGAGGACGCCCTGGCCTACGCCCGCGCCCACAACGTCCCGGTGACCCACACCGAGAAGTCCATTTACAGCCGCGACGCCAACCTGTGGCACCTCTCGCATGAGGGCGGCATCCTGGAAGACCCGGCCAACGAGCCGGAGGCGGCGATGTTCAAGCTAACCGTCTCGCCGGAGGATGCGCCAAACGAGGCCGAGATCGTGGAGATCGCCTTCGAGAAGGGCGTGCCGGTGTCCGTCAACGGCGTGCAACTGCCGCCGGCGACGCTGGTCGAGACGCTCAACCGGCTGGGGGCCAAACACGGCATCGGCCGCATCGATCTGGTGGAGAACCGGCTGGTGGGCATGAAGTCGCGCGGGGTCTACGAGACGCCCGGCGGCACGATCCTTTACGCCGCCCACCGCGAGCTTGAATCGCTCTGCCTCGACCGCGAGACGCTGCACTTCAAGCAGCAGATGGGGCTGCGCTACGCCGAACTGACCTACTACGGCATGTGGTACCACACCCTGCGCGAGAGCCTGCAAGCGTTCGTGGACGAGACACAGAAGACGGTCAGCGGCTGGGTCAAGCTGAAGCTCTACAAGGGCAACGTCATCGTCGTCGGCCGCTACAGCCCCAACAGCCTCTACCGCGAAGACTTCGCCACCTTCGGCCAGGAAGACGTTTACGACCAGGCCGACGCCGAGGGGTTCATCACCCTCTTCGGACTGCAAATGAAGGTGAAGGCGATGATGGAAGTGAGCGACGGAGGAAGAACGCGATACGCGGCGCCTGACTATTC
>NZ_JAYRVJ010000471.1:0-4149 GCF_041918635.1 Promineifilum sp. (SeqCode) | reverse complement strand
GCGGCCACCTGTTTCGTACCTACCCGAGCGCCATTGGCCGCCCACCTGTCAGGTCTGTCCCCAAACTTAGGGGAACTCAACTTGAGTCCATGGCAGTGGATCGACAGGCACGTCCAGGATGCGCAGGTCCCAATGCAGATGCGCGCCGCTGGAGAGGCCGGTGGAGCCGACGCGGCCGATGGGTTGCCCGGCGGCGACGGCGTCGCCCGGCTGCACCAGCCGTTCCGACAGATGATAGTAGCCGGTCATGACGCCGCGGCCGTGGTCGATGATGATAACGTTGCCGCGCAGTTCCAGTAGATCGCTGAAGACGACGACCCCGTTGGCCGGGGCCGCGACCGTCTGACCGGCCGGGGCGGCGTAGTCAATGCCGGTGTGATAGATCTCGATCGGCCCGTCGTTGTAGGAGCGGCGTCCGCCATAGCCGGCCGAGATGACGGTTGTCGTCAACGGCGCCTGGAAGAGGCCCTGCCAGTGCTGTTCCTCGTTGAACACGCCGAAGATGCCGGCCAGGAACTCATCCTCCGTCGCCCTCACGGCCGGGTCGAGCAGGCCGTCCAGCGCTTCGCCAACGGTCACGTATTGTGTGTCGTAGACCGTGGCCGCGACGGGCACGCGCAGGCGCAGCGGCTCCCACAGGCCGCGTTCGTCGCCGCCGCTGATCTCTAGATCGTAGACCCCCGGCTCGGCGAAAGCGTCGACGCCGACGAGCGCCGCATACCCGTCGCCCTGGGGCGCGAACTGGAGGGGCTGGTCGCCGAAGCGTCCGGCCGGTCGCCCCGGCAACAGGTTGGCGACGAAAACGGAGACGGTCGCCCCCTGGGCCACGCCCGTGGGACTCACGCGCACGTCGAGCCAGCCCTGCGGCAGGTCGCGGTAGACAGCCGTGTCGTCCGGGAGGCGCAGCCGCTGGCCGGCAAAGAGGTAAGGCGAGGTCAGGCCGTTGGCCGCGACCAGCGCGGCCGGCGTCAGGCCGTGGCGCGCCGCGACTGTGAGCAGCGTGTCGCTCGGCTCGACCAGATAGGGCCGCCCCGTAGTCGGGCGGGTCGCCGTCGATCCGGTGCGGCTGACCACCGGCACGGGCTGGCCGATGACCAGCGGCGGGTTGGTCTGGATGATGCGCGCGGTGGCGATCAGGTCGTCCAGCGTCGTGTTGTAGCTGGCGGCGATGCCCGCTACGGTGTCGCCCGCGGCCGCGGTGTGGAACATGGCAATGGCGTCGCCCGTGCCGCCGGGGATGATCAGCTCCTGGCCGACCTGGAGCAAGTCGCCGTCGGTCAGGTTGTTGATAGCCAGTATGTCGGCGACGCTGACGCCGTAGTTGGCGGCGATGATGGTCATGTTCTCGCCGTCCTGGACGACGTGCACGCGGGGGATGGGGGGCGCGGACGGGTCGGCCGGCGCGGCCAGGGTCGGCGTCGCCAGAAGGGTCGGCGTCGCGACTTCCGTGGTGGAAGGCGTGGTAGGCTCCGCGCTCGGCTGCGCTGTCTGGGCCATAATCAGCACCGGCTGAGCCAGCGCCGCCAGACCCAGGTAGACCAGGGCAAGGGATAGTAAACGGTGTCGAATCTGCATAAGCCGTCCGCTATTCTGCCCCAAACCGGGCGCGCTTGCCAATGGCGGCTCACGAAGCGGTTAGCATCGGCGGCATCGGTGCGACGCACTTTCTGAAGTGCGTCGCACCTGAGGATACGCCTGAAGCGGGAGGAGAACTTACAGCTTGGGGATCCGCAAAACCTGGCCGGGACGGATCAGGTTCATATTGTCGCCGATGACGTCGCGGTTGGCCTCGTAGATGAGGCGGAAGTTGGCCTGCGTGCCGTAGTACTTCTGCGAGATGAAGCTGAGGTTGTCGCCGGCCACCACGCGGTGCTCGGCGATGAACTCGGTGAAGCGGGGTTTGGCCTGGGCCGCTTTGGCCTCTTCGGCGGCCTTCGCTTCGGCGGCGGCTTTGGCCTCGGCCGCGGCCTTGGCCTCTTCGGCGGCCTTGGCTTCAGCCGCAGCTTTGGCCTCGGCGGTCGCTTTCGCTTCGGCGGCGGCCTTGGCTTCGGCCGCGGCTTTCGCTTCCCGCTCCGCCTGGGCCGCCTCGGTGCGCGCTTGCTGGGCCTCCCTGGCCTGCTCTAGCTTCGCCGCCTGGGCTTCCTTGCGGGCTTTGGCCTCGGCCGCCTCTTTGGCTCCCTGAGCTTCCTTGCGGGCCTTGGCCTCTTGCGCTTCCCGGGCGGCCTTGGCCTCGGCGGCGGCTTTGGCTTCCTGGACCTCCTTGCGCGCCTTGGCGTCGGCCGTGGCCTTTGCTTCCTGAGCCTCCTTGGCGGTTTGAGCGGCGCTGGCCTTTTCACGCTGCTGCTTCTGGGCCTCGGTGGCCCGCAGCGCCGTGGCAATGGATGTCAGGGCCGCCTTTTCATCCTTGCTCACCTCGTCCCCCAGACCGAGCACACTCTCCTTGGCCGCCGCGGCGACCTTGCGGGCCACGTCGAGCAGGAAGGCGTTGAGCGCGTCCAGGTCGTCCCCGCCCAACTTGTATTCGACGAGCGAGGCGATCCGGCCGAGCGCCTGCTCCGCCTCGGCCTTGCCGGCCTTCTTGACCGCGTGGGCCGCATCGCTCTCGTTGGCGATGATGTCGCGCACCAGGGCGTTGGTCGATTTATAGCCGTCCATCGCTTCGGACAGCGCTTTGGCCTCGCGGCGGCTGGTCATCATGGGCACGTTGCCATCGGCGGCGGCCAGGGCTGCGTTCACCCAGTAGGGGGCGTCCTTGATCAACTCCCATTCAGACGCGGAAAACTTTGCTTTGGACATGACGTACTCCTTGCTTGTCGCGCATCCGGCGTTTGCGAACCGGATGCCGATGAATTGAATTTCGTGGTTGTTTACTGCGCGGGCATCAGAAGCATATTATCCTTTGTCGCTGGCATCGGCCAGATACAAGAATAGAACGCTGATGGACGCTGATTGGTGCTGTTTTATCCCGCGCCGCTCGCCGTTCGCCGGGCGCGCAACTCGTCGTAGATGGCCTGCGCCAGGGGGTAGTGGAAGCGGTGGGCTACGACCCAGAACTCCTCCAACTGCCGGTTGCCCGTCTGGCGCTCGTAGACGTAAGCCTGGAGGTACTGATCCAGCTTGTCGGCGTCGTGCACCAGCCGCGCTTCCGGCGTCTCGTTCAGCCGCAACGTTTCCCACCAGTTCAGCAGCCGCGGGCCAAAGGGCGCGTCGCCCACAATGGTCGTCATGGCCCGCTGTTCGGCCTCGGTCTTCGCTCCCGTCGGCAAGAAGCGCCAGGCCGGCGTGGGGATGTCGGTGGTCAGGCCCTCCGGCAAATCATGCAGCGCGGCCATCGCCAGCGCCGCCGCCAGGTCTGGCTGTGGCTCGACCAACTCCGCCAGCACCAGCGCTGTGTAGATCACGCCGTAGCTGTGGGCGGCCACGTTTTCCGGCAGCGGCACGCCGCGCTGCGCCCAGCCAGTGCGCGTCGTACGCTTGAGTTGGTTGCCGTGCATGAGCAGTTCCAGAATGCGGCTAACGTCCATCACGGCGTGCTCTCCTTGGGGATAACATACTCACAGATGACGCAGTTCGTAAAAACCTGCGAAATCTGCGGACTCTTCCTCTTCAGCTTGCGCCGGGGCAGCGTGCAACGAAATGCCCGTCGCAGTGTTCCTTAAGCTAGATACTATCATGAAGGCATCGATCATCGCTACCGTAAAGAACGAGGGGGAGGCGCTCCGGCCGCTGCTGGACTCAATCCTGGATCAGAGCTGTCCGGCTGACGAGGTCGTTATCTGTGACGGCGGCTCCACCGATGACACACTGGCCGTGCTGGACGAGTACCGCCAATGGCTGCCGCTGCGGATCATCGTCGCCCCCGACGCCAACATCAGCCAGGGCCGCAACCGGGCCATCGCCGCGGCCACCGGCGACATCATCGCCAGCACCGATGCCGGCGTCATCCTCTCGCCCAACTGGCTGGAGGAGCTACTGCGCCCCTTCGAGGATGAGGCGGCGCAGGTGGTCAGCGGTTGGTTCGAGGCGGATCCCTACACCGACTTCGAAGTCGTCATGGGTTCGACCGTCTTGCCGGCGCGCGAGGACGTGAACCCCGACACCTTCCTGCCCTCCAGCCGGTCGGTCGCTTTCCGCAAGAGCGCCTGGGCG
>NZ_JAYRVJ010000470.1:0-3528 GCF_041918635.1 Promineifilum sp. (SeqCode) | reverse complement strand
GTGATGGCTAATAGCGCCGTCAGGCCGATAATGAGCCATTGTTTTCGCGAGAGCTTAGATCGAATTGTGCTCATAATGCTCCTTCTCTACACAGTACACGGGTTCGATGCGCGCTTCCAGCCGCGGTGTTGATCGGGCCGCGGCTGCGCGCTTATAGACCGGCGCGGCGCGACAACTCGCGACCGCGCCAGTCGGATTACGAACCGGTAGCCCGTCTGATAGCCATCGTTCGGCTATGGCTGGACGGTCCGGCGCAACGATGTAGGGGATGGGGCGATGATATGAGAGTTTTTGCTTGATTTAGCTACGAGTTTATAGCCAAGTATGTGTGCTCCCTATCGGTGGGTAATATTGATCAAGGGAAAGCATATCATCTCAATCTATTTACGTCAATACCTAGATAAAAATGCTAGATTTTCTAATTCTTATTATTAGATAGACTTATGATAGGCAATGACGCTTACAGTCGTACTTGCGCTCCACCTTTCGAATATAATGCAGTGCGTCAAAAAATACGGTACAATGTGGCATAGCACGCGCCGTTGGCTCCCTTCTCCCCATCCCGCCAACGACGACATCATGGAGTAAGTAGGGAAGAGGAACAGAACATGCTATCAACATTCGAACGGATCATGTTCCTGCTGCTGGTCGCCATCTGTCTGGCGGCCGTCGCCAACACCTTCGCCCAGATGGCCCGCGTCATCGGCCGCGGCCAGGGCGCGCTGGCCCTCAATGAACTGCCGCGCCGGGTCATCGCCGGCGCCATCGCCCTCATCACCCAGGGGCGCATCATCCGCCACCGCAAGATCACGTCACTGTTCCACTACGGCGTGGCCTTCGGCTTCATCTTCTACGGCCTGGTCAACGTCATCGACATCCTGGAGGGGCTGGTTCCCGGCTTCACCTTCCTGCACGACCACATCATCGGCCACCTGTTCCGGCTGGCGGCCGACCTGTTCGCGGCGGCGGTACTGATCGGCGTGGTCTACTTCCTGCTGCGCCGCTTCGCCGCGCAAGACGCGGCGCTGAAGATCCGCGACAACGTGAAGCTGATGGATCGCGTCCGGCAGGGGGGCATCGCCGTCGATTCGCTCATCGTCGGCCTGTTCATCCTGTTCCACGTCGGCTCGCGGCTGCTGAGCGCGGCGTTCAAGATTGGGCTGGAAGGGCCAGACCCGTGGCAGCCGGTGGCTGACTTCATCGCCGGCACGTTCCTGGGCGGTATGTCGCCGGAGGCGCTGACCTTCGGCTTCCACGCCTTCTGGTGGATCGCCCTGGGCCTCATTTTCCTGTTCCTGCCCTACTTCCCCTACACCAAGCACGCCCACCTGTTCATGGGGCCGCTCAACTTCATGACCGGCCCGGAGCGCACCTATCTGGGGCAGATGAAGAAGCTGAACCTGGACGACGAGACCATCGAGCAGTTCGGGGCCAACGACCTGGACGACTTGCCCCAGAAGCACATCCTCGACGCCTTCGCCTGCATCATGTGCAACCGCTGCCAGCAGGTCTGCCCGGCCTATAACACCGGCAAGGAGTTGTCGCCGGCGGCGCTGGAGATCAACAAGCGCTACTACATCCGCGAGCACATGGGCCCGCTGGCCGCCGGGGCGACCAACGGTGTGCCTCTGCTCGACTACGCCATCAGCGAGAGCGCGGTCTGGGCCTGCACCGCTTGCGGCCACTGCATCGAGATCTGCCCCGTCGGCAACGTGCCCATGCTCGACATCATGGAGATTCGGCGCGACCTGGTGATGATGCAGAGCGAGTTCCCCGACCAACTGACGGCCGCTTTCCGCGGCATGGAGCGCATGGGCAACCCGTGGCAGGCGCAGCAGAGCCGCATGGAGTGGGCCGCGCCGCTGCCGTTCGAGGTGCCAACAGTCGAGGAGAACCCAGACTACGAGTACCTACTGTGGGTCGGCTGCGCCGGGGCGTTCAACCCCGACGCCCAGAAGACGGTGCGCGCCGTGGCGACCATCCTGCACGAAGCGGGCGTCAGCTTCGCCACGCTGGGCGACGACGAGACGTGCACCGGCGACAGCGCCCGGCGGGCGGGCAACGAGCCGCTCTTCCAGGCCATGGCCGAGGCCAACATCGAGACGCTCAACGCCGCCAGGGCCAACGAGCGGCGCATCGTCACCAGCTGCCCCCACTGCTTCACGACCATCGGCAAGGAGTACGGCGAGATGGGCGGCCATTACGAGGTCTTCCACCACACGCAACTCATCGCCGATCTGGTGGGGCGGGGCAAGCTGCGGCTGAACGGCAAGATGCTGGAGCAGGCCACCTTCCACGACCCGTGCTACCTGGGCCGCCACAACGGCGTGCTGGCCGAGCCGCGGACGGCGCTGGCCGCGGCCGGGCTGACGCTGCTGGAGATGCCCCGCAGCGGCAAGGATTCGTTCTGCTGCGGCGCGGGCGGGGCGCAGTACTGGAAGGAAGAGGAGCACGGCACGGAGACGGTCAACGTCAACCGCTTCCGCGAGGCCAGGGCGACGGGCGCGGCCGTGCTGGCCGTGGGCTGCCCGTTCTGCAACACGATGATGAGCGACGCCAACCGCGAGCAGGGCGCGCCCATGCAGGTGCGCGACGTGGCGGAGCTTGTGGCCGAGGCGCTGCAACCGTCGGCGGTGGCGCAATAAATTAACCACGGATTTTCACGGATTTAACGGATGAAACGGATTGAACTTGGTTCAATCCGTAGAATCCGTCTTATCCGTGAAAATCCGTGGTTGATTCATTCAGGCGGAGAGGGCGGGATTCGAACCCGCGACCCCTTGCGAGGTACACGATTTCCAATCGTGCGCACTAGGCCAGACTATGCGACCTCTCCGTGACGGCTTGAATTATACCCTATAGCCGGTGGGCTGCCAATGTCTGAAGCGCGGGGGAGCAGGGGGGCGGGGGCGCTACGGTCCCCCTGTTCCCCCGCTCCCCCGCTCCCCCGCCTCTTTTACCACCCCCATCACCGTCTCGAACAACACCCCATTCGTGGCGATGGCCTCATGGCCGTAGATGGTCGGCTCGCCCTGCCAATTGGTGAACGTCCCACCGGCCTCCTCCAGGATGACTTGCAACGGCCCGCAATCCCACAGGGCCATGGCCGGGTCGAGCATCACCTCCGCCCGGCCGGTGGCGACCAGAGCGTAGCCGTAGGCGTCGCCCCAGGTGCGTTGGTACCACGTCGCGTCGATGAGCCGGTCGAACGCCGCCTGCCGGTCGTAGCGGCGGAACGTGTCCAGGTCGCTGGCCAGCAGCACCGCCTCCGACAGCTCCGACACAGCCGACACCCGCGCCGGCCTGCCGTTCCAGAAGCAGCCGCGCCCCCGCGCCGCGTAAACCATCTCGTTCAGCGCCGGGAGATAGATCACCCCCAGCAGCGGCTCGCGGTCGCGCACCAGCGCCAGCAGGACGCTGTAGAAGGGCACGCCGCAGATGAACGCCTTCGTCCCGTCGATGGGGTCGATGATCCAGGTGTAGTCGGAGTGCGCCTGGCCGGGGGCGTGGCCGTACTCCTCGCCGATG
>NZ_JAYRVJ010000469.1:0-1964 GCF_041918635.1 Promineifilum sp. (SeqCode) | reverse complement strand
TCCGGCGGTCGGCCGACAGCCGCCCCTCGTGTACCCTGGTTTGGGCTTGGGGGGGTTGGGTGTGTGTTTGGAGTTTATTGTTTTATAGTTGGTGGGGGGGGTGAGCTGGGTTTCGGGGGTGCGGGGGTGAACGAACCCCGGTTAGCGGGTGATCTCCCCCGCTCCCCTGCCCCCCCGCCCCCCCGCTCTCCTCAAGCTACATTCCGCTTCCCCACCCCCCGGTGCCCGTTCACCCCCAGGGCGAACTCGTCGCGCACCTTGATGGGCAGGATGTCGTTGGTGAACATCAGCCCGCTCGTCTCCGAGACGACCGCGAACAGCTCAGGGATGGGGTGCTGCCGGCCGCCGGGCGACTGGCTATAGCTCATCTGGATGACCGGGTATAGCGCCGGATCGACGATGTAGGCCCAGTCCGTCGCGTCCGTCCAGTCGGGCACGACCAGGGGGATGGGCCGCGGGTCGGCGAAGCCGCGATCCTGCGCCTCCGGCGTGTACGTCGCCGGCATGCCCTCGCCATAGCCCAGGATGCTCAACGCCGTGTCGTACAGCTCGGCCGGCACGAGCAGGAAGCGCGGGAAGATGCCCAGCGGCGCGGCGCTGCCCACCTCAGCGTGCTGGAAGCACTCCGCGCGGGCCGCCCGCCACGCCGCCGCGTCCGTGCCCAGCGCCGTTGTGGCAATATTCGCGTGGTCGGCGTGGAACAGCGCCTTGCTATCCTGGGCCAGCGTCGGGCCGACGCCGCTGCCGGCCGTGAACAGCGCCGCCACGGCCGCCGAGCGCGTCCGCACCGCCGCCGCGCCCAACGCCCGCGGGATGGCCTGCAACTGCATGATGTTACTGTTCATGATCATCTCGCGGGTGATGCCCACGTAGCCGCCGCGCTTGATGAACGACGCCGACTCCTTCACGTCCGACACGCTCAACTCGGTGTAGGCCGCGCCCTCGTTGACCGTCGGCAGCGCGCCGATGCCGCCCAGCGTGATCCACTTCATGTCCTGCAAGCTGCCGTCGTTCGGCTCCACGCTGGTGATGCGCTCGAACCAGCGGTAATGCTCCAGCACGCGGAACTGCTGGACGATGACGCGGTTCATGGCGTCCACGGCCAGATTGGGCAGCGTGCTCGTCGTCGCCCCGCTGAACTGGACGCGCCCGCCGTCGAACACGCCGCGGAAGAAGACGTCGCCGGTCAGGGCGATGTAGAGGTCGGCGAAGGAGCGCAGGTTGGGCGGCGGCGTGGGCGCGCCGGCCGCGCCGAAGAAGAAGCCCACCAGCTCCCGCGCCTCGTCCAGCGGGTCGCTCAGCCGGATCCGGCCCATCCGGTGCGACGCACTGTCCCCAGTGCGTTGCACCTGGCCCAACCCCTGGCCGAGCCGCACGACCCCCGCCTCATTCAGCGCCGCCAACTCCGCCCGCGCCCGGTCGATGGCCGCCTCCACCGCCTCGGCCGACTCATAGCGCCCGGCGGCCAGCCGCTCCTGCACCGCCGCCGGCAGCCCCGAGGCGCGAATCACCGCCCCGGCCGCCGTCGCCCGCACTGTCTCCAGCCAGGCCAGCACCTCGCGCTCCGCCGGGGAGAGCGACAAGTTCAGCGCTTCGGCGTCGTGCTTCGTCATCTCCCCTGCTCCCCCGCTCCCCTGCTCCCCCGCGCCCTTCGCCAATTCCACCCGCATCAATCCATCCATCTCCACGGTCATCGTTCTTACCTCCATCGGTTGTTCAACCTGGGCTATATGGTTCGCCTGTACCGGCGCGATCCTGTGTGGGTATCCCGGCGTCATCCGGGCCGCTTCACGCGTTGCCGCGCTGGGCATCAGCGGGGACGGCGCTAACGGGGCCACGTGCCGTGACGCCACGGCCAGTTGTGTCATTGCCGGATACGCTATATCCGTATGGCTATACGAATCGTTTATGTTCGCCGGCCTTCCTTCACTCCCAGCCTCTTCCTCTTCAATCTGTGTCATCTG
>NZ_JAYRVJ010000468.1:0-8086 GCF_041918635.1 Promineifilum sp. (SeqCode) | reverse complement strand
GTACGTCAGCCCGTCCGCGCTGACCGACAGACTATCCAGCGAATCCTTGGGCATGCCCTGCGTCGAGCCGTCCAGCACCATGTGCCACTTGCCGGCCGTCTCCTCGCCGTACTTGGTCAGGCAGAAGCCCAGGATGTCCTCACCGCCGAACTTCAGCGTCTTGTTGCGGTAATCCTTGACCTCGCCCGAGCCGAGCGTGCTGATGAGCAGGTACACCTGGCAGCCGGAGCCGATAGGCGACATCGAACCGGGCAGGATGTGGAGCGCGTCGATGTTCTCGCTCTTCTCCTTCAACCCGACCTCGTCCCCCTCGAAGTAGAGGTAGAGCTTCGTCCCGTTCCACAGCACCAGGTCTTCGCCCTTCAGCCGGTCGTGGATGTTGGGCAGCTTGCGGTCGTAGCCGCTCAGGCTGAAGATGACCGACGTGCTGGCGGTGTTGGGGATGTAGAAGGCGTCGATGTTGTCCTTGTTGCCGCTCGACGTGAGCCCGGCGTTGGAGCCGTCGAACCACTTCGACCAGGCCGCGCCGTTCCACTTGAGGATGTCCTCACCGCCGAAGGTGACCGCGCCCACCGAACCCGCGTTGTCGGCCGAGACGTAGACCGTCTGGGGCGGCGGCGGGGGCGTGTAGGTGTTGTTGAACGTGCACACCCAGGCGTCGCCATCGGCCACGGTGATGTTGGTCGGAGCGACCGCCTCGACCGCCACGGTGGCCGTGTTGTCGCACGACGCGCTCGACAGCGTCCAGTTCGGCTGATTCAGCTCAGTCACCGAGTAGTTGCCGGCGGGCAGCGCCGCCGACGTGGCGCTCTCGCCGTTCTTCAACTTGAAGTTGGTCGCGCTCCAGCTCGGATCGAACTCGAACTCAGTCGTCGTATCCGTGGCCGGGTTCGTCACCTTGCTGACCTTGATCGTGCCGCCGATGAAGCAGGGCGTATCGGCGTCCAGGTCATTCACGCGCAGCCAGGGCGTAAAGTCCACCCCGGCGCTGACGTAGGAGCCGGTTCCGGGGCCAAACGGGCCGGGGCCGCTGGCGTCGCCCCACCAGTTGCACGTGCCGTCCACCTCTTCATAGGGCATGGCCAGGGAGATGCCGCTGTTGGGGTCCTGGCTCACGTCGTTGCGGTTGATGCGCACGTTGGTGATGACGCCCTCGCCCCAGCCGGCCGCGCGGTAGATGAGCACACCGTAGTTGAGGTTGTTGTTCAACTGGTTGCCGGTGATGGTCACGCCATCCACCGTCTTGCCGGTCTCCGAGCCGATGGTGATGCTGCGCCGGTTGCCGCTGAGGTCGGAGTTGGTGATGCTGACGTTCGTTGACGTGCCCACCCACTCCCAGAGGATAACGCCATCGAAGTTGCCGTGGGCCACAATGCCGTCAATGGTGACGCCGGTCACCTTGACCATATTGATGCCCTTTGACCCGTTGGTGTTGATCGAGCCGTTATTGTTGAACGTGCCGCCGGTGATGGCGACGTTGGATATGCCCGCGCCGGCCGTCAGATTGAGACCGATCGCCTGGGTCAGGTCAACGACACCGTTGTTGTCGAAGTGGGAGTTCGTCACGGTTACGT
The DNA here is from genome assembly GCF_041918635.1 of Promineifilum sp. (SeqCode). Taxonomy (NCBI): domain Bacteria; kingdom Bacillati; phylum Chloroflexota; class Ardenticatenia; order Promineifilales (SeqCode); family Promineifilaceae (SeqCode); genus Promineifilum (SeqCode); species Promineifilum sp. (SeqCode). The sequence goes on along the minus strand of NZ_JAYRVJ010000468.1, from coordinate 6,512 downwards.
CGGTCGCCGCGCCGGCGATACTGAAGCCCCACGACCCGGCATGGTGGAAGTTGCTGTTCAGCACGGTCACCGAGGCGTACGTGCCGGCCGAGCCCAGGTTGGCGTTCTGCGACCTGGCATAGGCCGACTCCACGTCATCGAAGGTGATGGTCATGTTGCTGCTGGCCGTCTCGGCCACGCGTACATTGAAGTCGGCGGCGTAGGTGTTGGCCGGCAACCGGGTGAAGGTGACGCCCTTCAGGTGGACGGTCAGGTTGTTGCCGAAGATCTCCACCCCGTTGGTCTTCATCGGCAACTGGATGATGCTGACGCCGCTGCCCGCGCCGACCAGGCTCAGCGATTTGGTGATGTAGAGTTCGCGCCAGCCGGTGGCGGCGTTCTCATAGAACGTCCCCGCCGCCAGGTGGACGGTGCCGCCGGCCTGCACCGTGTCGATACCTTTCTGAATCGTCTTGAAGGCGTCGGCGAAGCTCGTGCCGCCATTGGCGTCGCTGCCGGTCGCCGCGTCCACGTAGCAATCCGTCGTGCACAGCGGAACATACTTGTTCTCGAAGGTGCATACCCAGGCGTCGCCATCGGCCAGGGTAATGGCGGACGGGTCGGCCGTCTGCGCTCCGTTGACGCACTCCGCGTCGGTCTGCACCCACCGGGCCGGCAGGCTGACCTCGGCCACGGAGTAGCTGCCGGCTGGCAAGAGGGCCGACGTGACGCTCTCGCCATCGCTCAACGTGAAGTTGGGTCCCGGCCAGCTGGGGTCGAACTCGAAGTCGGCCGGGTCGCCGGCGGGGGTCGTCTGCTTGACGACGGTGATCGTTCCGCGGGCGCACGGGCCGGGCGGAATGACCGCCGGCTGCGTCAGCCACGGGTCGAAATCAACGTTGGTCGAGACGGCGTCGCCCGCGCCGGGGCCGGCGTCGGATGGGCCATCGGCCGCGCCCCACCAGTTGTTCTCAGCGTTCAGCGTGCCGGTTCCCTTGTTGGTCGCGCCATTGGGGGTATTGGTCGTAATGTTGTTATTGGCTACCTGAACGGTCGCCGCGGACTGAGCGCCGCCACTGCCGATCATGACCGCTCCAGGGTCGCCCCATTTGAACGTTTGCAGGGCGTTATTGTGGAGAGCGTTGTAGGTGATCAAGATGTTACTGACGCCCTGGGCCACGTAGATAGCGCCATTTTCGCTCGTGCTGGCGGTCACGTCGTTACCCGTCACGTCGGTGTCGCTCATGTAGATGGCGATGCCGTCCTGTCGGGTGTTACGGACAACATTGTACAAGATGCGGCCGCCACTCAGAGCGGCATCGGTTCCCCCCTTCGTGCCCAGCTTGATACCTTCGTTAATAGACGTGGTATCGACCAGATTGCACTGGATGGTCGTTTCCGTGGCCTCGTAAACATACAGTGCGGCGTTCTCCGAGTCGATCCCGATCAATTCGTTGAACTGGATCAGACCGTTCACCGATCCGCAGCACAGGTTGATCCCATCGCCGAAGGTATCGTAGACGTAGTTATATTCGATGACGCAGGTGTCGCAGTCGCGAATCTGCATGCCCTCGTCGCCGGTGGCCTGGTGGACGATGAGGTTGCGAACGGTCACGTTGGCGACGTTGCTGCCGGCTAGCGAGGCGATCAGGTCGGCGACGCCGTTGATGACCTCAAATCCATCGAGAACGACGCCGCTGCTCTCGATCTGGATGACAGTTCCCAGGGTTCCGGCCCCGGTAATGATCGCCTCGGCCGCGCCGCCGGGCACGCGCGCGCTGCCCTCGCTCGGCCGCGGGTCCACGCCCGCCTGGGGGCCTTGCAGGGTCAGCGCCTTGTTGACGTGAAGGGTTGCCGCCGGGGTATACGTTCCCGCAGACAGACAGATGACATCGCCCGCGCTGGCGGCGTTGATGGCCGCCTGGATGTCGGCGCCGGCGACGAGGGTGGTGGTACACGCTGGGGGAGCCGCCGCCACCATGGATGGCAGGGCCAGCGCCAGCAACAGCGCCATCAGGATGAGGACGCGGCCGGTCGTGGGAAAGCGAGTATTCATGATGGTTCACACCTGGTTCTAGACTAGACAGCCGGCACTGGCCCACCGGGCGGTAGGCGCGCTTCGTTCACCCGGCTGCGCGGCCGGGTCAACGCCCTTCGATCAATCGGTAAGTGGAGAGACCTACGGCTCGCTGACCCCTTCTAACCCGCAAAATTCGCGGATTCCCCCTTCTGCAAAGGTCGCGCGCCGAACATAGGTTATGACTGGCAATCCCTCGTCAATAGACCTTCCTCCCGCCCGCTGTCCTCCCTGATATCAAGACCGGGCGCTAAGCCAACAAACGGTGAACAACACGATGTGGCGACAGTGTAATATGCATAGTAGCCGCAACGATAGTGACAAAGAGCACGTAATCGGCCTGACATTGATCATAAAAGCTAGGTAAAATACTTACAATTGCTTAACACTACTCAGGTACCATAGTACTGGATAGGTGAGCGGCGGGTGCTCGAAGGGTGAGGTATTGAATAGAGCACCCACCGGGCAGGGTACGTAGTTGACATTCATGACACACTGCGTCATAATACAAGTAGCAACGCTGACAAAGTGGCAGGCAGCAAGTAGTCGATGCAGGATTCCCCCCTGCACCCCCGCTCCCCCGCCCCCCTGCCCTCTTTGCAACCTTATCATCCCACCCGCGTACTATCCTACATACGCGATCTGATCGGGCCGCGGGCCGCGCCAGTGGCCGGCCGCCGCCCACCGAGCTAAGGAGTTTTAGGCAACATGTCTGACAATAACCACATCCACATTGAGGAAGAACTGCACGACATGGCCCACGAGGCCAAGTCCACCGCCCGCCGCTTCACGAAGGAAGTCTCCGTGCGCGGCAGCGACCTGCGCGAGACCGTCGGCCGCCTGGCCAAGGAGGCCACCGTCCGCAAGATCACCGTGAAGACCCAGAGCGGCAAGACCCTGGTCGAGATGCCGCTGGCGCTGGGCGCGCTGGGCGCGCTCATCATCGGCCCCTGGTCGGCCGCCCTGCTGGCCGCCGCCTGGGTGACCCGCGCCTCCATCCTCATTGAGTACATCGAGCCGGCCGTGGCCGAGGCTGAGGCCGCGGTCGAAGCGGCTGTCGAGAAAGTCGAAGCCGCGATAGCCTAAGAGAATCATCCGCAGATTAAGAGGCTCACGCAAAGGACGCCAAGATCGACAAGCACGCAAAGAAAGAAAAAGCTTTGGCGCTCTTGCTGGTCTTTGCGAGCTTTGCGTGAGCCTCTTAAAATCTGCCTAATCTGCGGATCATATCTTCTGGAGAAAAAGATGACTGACGAGCAAACTCCCGTGGAAGAAGTCAAGGAGACGGTTGAAGAGACGGCCGAAGAGGCCGCCAGCAAGGCCCGCACGGTGACCGACCGCGTCTCCGTGGCCGGCGGCGACCTGGTGAAGACCGTCCAATCCCTGCTGCGCGAGGCCGCGGTGCGCAAGATCACCGTGCAGGACAAGACCGGCCGCAACCTGATCGAGATCCCGCTCTATGCCGGTATGGCCGGCGCGATCATTCTGGGCTACGGCACGGTGCTGGCCCTCATCGCCGCCTGGTTCGCCGAGGTGTCCATCCTCATCGAGCGCGATAAGGCCAGCGACGAGCACAGCCCGACCGTCGTCGGCGACGCCATCGAGCGCGCCGCCGGCAGCATCAGCACCAAGACGTCGGAACTGGCCGGCAGCATCTCCGCCCTGTTCGGCAACGCCGCCCGCACCGCCAGCGACGCCACCCGCCGCGCGGCCGAGTCCATCGAGGGCCGGTTCACCGGCGTGGCTGAGACGTTCGAGGAGAAAGCGGCCGAGGCCGCCGAAGCGGTGGAGCAGGCCCAGGCCGAAGCCGCCGCGCCCCACCAGTGCGCCGCCATCACCAAGAGCGGCACGCGCTGCAAGCGCATGGCCGTCACCGGCTCCGACTTCTGCGCCATGCACCAGCCATTGTAGGGGCTAGGGACTAGGGGCTAGGTTCTAGGAGGGAGAAGCTCTTCCCCTAGAACCTAGTCCCTAGCCCCTTTCTTTTGTCCTGATTGGCCCGAAATTGGGCGCAGGAGCGGCGGAACGCCCGGACTGCGGGAAATTCCTCACGCAAAGACGAAAAGCGCGTCTGGCGAAAAATCAGGGGGTAGGGGTTAGGGGAAGAATGCTCTTCCCTAGCCCCTGGCCCCTAATTCCCCCACACCGGCCCCAGGCTCAAGCCATCAATCGGCTTGGGGATGACAGTGCGCGCCACGTAGCCCCGCGTCCAGCGCCACAGGTCGGACTGGGTGGGCACGTACTGGAGTTGCAGCACGTCGCGCGGGCCGCCGGTCAGGCGCACCCCGGCCGGGCCGATGGCCCACGTGCCGGGCAGGGCCGTCCAGAGCAGGTCATACTGGTAGTCATAGCCCATGCGACCCGCCTGCGGGGCCATTGTCGCCGACCCGATATCCTCGGCCTTCAGACCGGTGATGACGGCGCCATCCTGATACAGTTCCCACGCCCCCTGCACCGGCTGGCCTGTGCCCGACTGGACGAAGGCGATCACGTCCTCGTCGGCCACAGCCAGCGCGCCGCCGGCCGCCGGCACGCTGCCCGAGCCGGTCAGGCTGATCAGGATGTTGCGACCGTCGGCCGGGTAAGCCGCGGCCCAGCTGATGGCGTCGATCTTCTCGCCGGCCGTCGTCAGGCCCACATCCGCGCCGCGCAGGTAGAGGTTCAACGTTCCGGCCGTGTTCTCCCCCAGCGAGACCGGCGTGAAGCGCAGGATGTCGGCCGGCTTCACCAGGCCGATGCCCGGCACGTTCTGCTGACCGCTCAGGCTGAACAGGATGCGGCCGTTGAAGCTGAACTCGAAGGCGTTGATGTTCTGGGTGATGCCGACGTCGGAGGCGTCAAACACCAGCACCCACTGCCCGGTGGCCGGGTGGCGCACGGCGATGTCGCCCTTCTTGATGGCCGCGTTGCCGCCCAACCCATCCACCGTTGAACTGACGTACAGGCTGTGGGAGCGCGCCAGCGTCAGGCGGTAGTCGCCGCTGCCGCTGCACATCCCCTCGTAGTACGAGTTGGCCGAGGTGACCTTCAGGTAGTACCAGCCATCGGCCGGCAACAGGAAGGCGGGCAGCGTGTCGGACAGCTCAACGCCCGTCACGTTAGCGGCCAACTCCTTTAAGTTGGCGTCGTACAAGGTCGCCGCCGCTCCATCCCAATGGCTGTCGCTGAGCATGTCGGCCGCGAAGTGGGCGACGTCGGCCGCCCGTCCCTGGAACTTGTACCAGTCGACGTCCTGCTCGCCCACGTAGTCGGTGAAGGGCGCGCCATAGGCGATGGGGCGCGCCCCGCCGGGCACGTTGTCCAGCGCGTCCGCCCCGGCCAGCGTGTCCAGCGTCAACGAGTACGCGCCGCTGAAGTCATACGGCTCCACGCGCACATAGTGGACGCCGGCCTTCAGGGTGACGATCAGCGGCTTGGGCGAATACGTCTGCGCCAGTTGCGTCAGGTTGGCGTCGAACAGGGTCAGGATGGTGCTCGAATCCAGGTCGCAGTTGCCAGTTTCGCTCAGGATGATCTGGTCGCCCGCGGCGGCGGTGAACTTGACGTAGTCCACGTCGCCGGGGCCGATGGCGCGCGCTCCGCAGGCGTGGTAGGGAACGGTCTGGGCCTGAGCGGGCGTGTCGTTCGGCTCCACCTCAGGCACGTCAATACAGGGCGCGCTCGCCGCCGGCGCGGGACCAGCCTGCGCCGCCGGCGCGGCGGCCACACTCGACGCCAGCATCGCCAGCGCCACGAATACGGTTATGAAAAGAAACAGCTTGCGGTTCATGATGATCTCCATAATGGAGGGGCCAGGGGCTAGGTTCTAGGGGCTAGGGGAAGAACGCGCTTCCCTAGTCCCTAGCCCCTAGTCCCTATTTCACCGCGCCGGCCCAATGGCGATGGCGTCAATCGGCTTGGTCGTCAGGTTCTTGACCGCCAGGCCGTCATCTGCATACAGCACGTCCCGCGGCGTGCCCTTCACGCCATTGATGACAAAGGCGCTGTCGAACCCGAACAACTGCCGCGACAGCCGAGCCGGGACACGCGCCAGCCATTCGGCCGCGAACAGGTCTTCGCCGGCCATGCCCGGCACGGTCGAGCCGTCCGTGTTCATGCGCCACGCCCCGGCCGAGTTCGCGCCGTAGGTCACGCCCACGAAGTTGATCAAGTCCTCATCGGCGATGGTCAGGTTGCCGCCGCTCTGGCGCGGCGCGGAGCCGGCCCCGCTCAAGCTGATCAGCAGCGGCTGCTGCACGTCCACCCGGATGATGATGGCGTCAATCTTCTCGCCGGCCGTCGTCAGCCCCACGTCGGAGCCGTCCAGAAACCACAAGAACGACCCGGCCGTGTTGGCCCCCAGCGAGGTGGGCGCGAAGCGGATGATGTCCTGCGGCGTCACCTGGCCCAGCCCCGGCACGTTCTGCGCCGCGTCCAGGCTCATCAGGATGCTGCCGTTGGGCATGAGATCGAAGGC
>NZ_JAYRVJ010000467.1:0-2103 GCF_041918635.1 Promineifilum sp. (SeqCode) | reverse complement strand
GTCTTCTATCAGCCGGAAAGCTGGCAAACCAACAATGATTGCGCTAATCTACCGCGTTCCAAACAGACGATGCGCCCACAAGGAACCCAACCCTCACAGGCCCGCGTCTGAAATCTGCGAAATCTGCGTAATCTGCGGATGATTCCTCTTCCCAGGAGTGACATTGTGGAATCCAACCGACTGCTCTCCATCCCCGAACTGACCCCCGACCGCGCCGCCCGTTTCGACGAGTTACAGCGCAAGCTCGTCCCCCTCTGGCGCATGATCGGCCGCACCGCCCCCGGCGGCGAAGTGCAGGAAAGCAACACGCTGGTCGTCCTGCCCTCCCTGACGGTCGAGGTAGACATTCCCGGCTCCATGCACCAGGTCTATGAGGAGCGCTTCCTCTTCATGACCTTCTTGCTACGCCAACCTCACCTGCACATGATCTACCTCACCTCGCAGCCCATCGCCCCGCTGACCATCGACTACTATCTCCACAACCTGCCCGACGTGACCATCAGCAACGCCCGCAAGCGGTTGCACCTGCTGTCGCCGCAAGACGGCTCGGATAGGGCGCTGGCTTACAAGGTGCTGGAGCGCCCCTGGTTCGTCCGTCAGATCCGCGGTCTCATCCCCGACCCCGACCGCGCCCACCTCGTGCCGTTCCTGACCACCGACCTGGAGCGGGAGATCGCCCTGCAACTCGATATTCCCATGTACGCCGCCGATCCGCGCTTCTTCGCGCTGGGCAGCAAGAGCGGGGCGCGCCGCCTCTTCGCCGAAGAGGGGCTGCCCCACCCGTTGGGCGTCGAGGACATCGCCGACGAGGCGGGCTTCGCGGCCGCCATCCGCGCCATGCGCGCCCGCCAGCCGGCCATCGCCCGCGTCATCACCAAGACCAACCAGGGTGTGTCGGGTATGGGCAACGCCGTGGTCGATCTGCGCGGCTTGCCTGCGCCGGGCGACGCGGCTGAGGAAGCGGCCGTGATCGAGCGGCTGCGGGCCATGCGCTTCGAGGTCCCCGACCTGACCTACAACGCCTACATGGCCGGCGTGCGCGCCCAGGGGGCCATCGTCGAGGAGATGATCGAGGGCGAGGAGAAAGAAAGCCCCAGCGTCCAGATGCGTATCTCGCCGCTGGGTCAGGTGGAAATCTTGTCCACCCACGACCAGATGCTCGGCGGCCCCAGCGGCCAGAGCTACCTGGGCGCGGTCTTTCCGGCCGACCCCGCCTACAGCCGGCTCATCACCCACGAAGCGGCCAAGATCGGCCAGCGCTTCGCCCGCGAGGGCATCGTCGGCCGCTTCGCGCTGGACTTCCTGGTGGTCAAGAATGCCGCCGGCGAGTGGGAGCCGTACGCCATCGAGGTCAACCTGCGCAAGGGGGGTACGACCCACCCCTTCCTGACGCTGCAATACCTGACCGATGGCATCTACGACGCCGAGTCGGGCCAGTTCACGACGGAGTTGGGCGAGCGACGCTACTACGTCGCCAGCGACCACATCGAGTCCGACGCCTACCGCATCTTCACCCCGGAGGACTTGCTCGACCTCATCAGCGTCCACCGCCTGACGTTCGACCAGACATGTCAGACGGGGCTGATCCTGCACATGTTCAGCGGCGTGGGCGAGCTGGGCCGCCTGGGCGCGACCTGCATCCACGGCACGCCGGAGCGGGCGCGGGGGCTGTACAACGACTTCGTGGCCCTGCTCGACCGGGAAGCGGAGCGGAGGGGCAGGTAGCAGGTGGCAAGTAAGCAGTAAGCAGTGAGCCGTGCAGTGTTCAGTGGGTCAGTATTCAGTAGGTCAGTAGAGACCTCCCCCGCTCCCCTGCCCCCCTGCTCCCCTGCTCCTTTGCCACTTGCCACCCGCCCCCGGTAGCGCTACCCTACAGACATGCTGCGCTTCAGCGACTTCTCCCACCTGCCGGAGGTCGATAGGCTCGTCCGGCAACTTATCGATGAGCCGCGAGGGCTGATCGTCGTCGCCGGGCCAGACAGCCGCCCCGGCGAAACGGTCATCGAGGGCGCCGACCTGCCCCACTTCCTGCCCAGCGGCCGGGCGACCATCTTCCGCATCCTGGTCAGCGAACTGCTCGACGCCCGCCCGCGCGCCCGCGGC
>NZ_JAYRVJ010000466.1:0-4013 GCF_041918635.1 Promineifilum sp. (SeqCode) | reverse complement strand
CGAGCAGGTCGCGCACGCCCTGCTCCTCAGCCGCGTGCTGCGCCGGCGAGAGCAGCCCGGCGAACAGCGCCGTCCGCAGCCACACCAGGTAAGTCGTCAGGGCGTCGCACTGGTTGTACTCGACGATGCGCCGAATGTCGCCCGACAGCCATAGGTCGATGACGTTGTCGCCCGACGTGTCGATCTTGCCGGGGATGCCGCAGGCGCAGGCGAATTCGTGCAGCGAGGGCGTGGCCTTGCCCCAGCCGCAGACGATTTCCTTCAGGTCGATGTGCCAGTCGCCGTATTTATAGAAGTAATCGACGCCCTCCCAGGACTTGCCCGGCCGGCGGCAGAACTGTCCCGCGCCGATGCCGTGGGCGATGCCGCGCTGGATAAGGATGGGCAGATCGGCTGAGCGCGAGTTGAAGCCCACCAGCTGGGGGCGCGGCTCCTCGCGGCCGAGCTGGGTCAGGAAGCGCTCGACCAGCTCCCGCTCAGCCAGCGGCGGGTCGCCGGCGTGGGGCAGCGAGGTCAGCGCCACGCGCGGCGGTTCATCGCCACGCTGCCGCCGCACTACGACCGCGGCCGAGACGATGCGACATAGCGTGGTCTTCAGGTAGGGCTGGGGCGCGTCTTCGGTGGCTCCCCCGCGCGCCCACATGGTGTGGATGACCTCGTCGTCCGGCATGCCGGCCGGTAGGTCATAGACCCGCCGGCCGGTCGGCACATCCGGGGCCCACTCCAGATCGAAAGCCCAGACGTTCTCGGCGATTGTGCGTATCACTGCGCCACCTCCTTGGGAACACGGGGGCGAGCGCGCCCCGGCGTTCGATGCATCAATGGGCAGCCCGGAGCATCCGGGCCATGGCTATCTCAGTATACGGGTGGCGCGCCTCTTCGACAAGTCCAGGTAGTACCGCCATTTGTGCGCCTTTCCTCTCTGGAATAAGTCGTCTGGCCCATAGCACAATGCATCATTTGGCCCATGTTAATTGCCGGGCGTTTATCCTACAATGTGGTGTCGAGAGCACCCGGTAGTATTGGATCACTAGAAGCGGGAGGGATAGCGTCGTGAAGACCTTGCGCGCCATTCTGGCGGCCGCTTTGGTCGCCGCCCTGGTTGCGTCGGTGGTGCTGGCCGCCGGCGACGTGGATGACGTGGATGATGTTTTGGAGTGGACTCGCTTGGGCTCGCTCCAGCCGACGTCCGGCCCCCAACCCTACGTCAGCGTCATCGCCACCCCTTCGAGCGACCCGGCGATACTCTACGCGGGTACGCTGTTGACCACCCCCAATGCCCACCTCATTTACCGCACGGAGGATGGCGGCGCGACCTGGCAACCAGCCGACGCCGGGTTGCCGCGAGACCTACCGCTTAATACCGGCGTCGATGCCCTGGCTGTCCACCCAACCGATTCGAACCTTCTCTACGTAGGCTTGCGAGCGCATGGTGTGTGGCGCAGCGAGGACGGCGGCGCTTCGTGGCAGAGCGTGAGCGGCGGCGGCATCGGCGATGACGATTCAACGCTGGCGTTGACCTTCGATCCCGGGCCGCCATCTACCGTCTATGCCCTGACGGAAGCCGGCTTCCACGTCTCGACCAACGGCCGGGCGTGGCAGAAACGCGCCAACGGCCTGCCGCCGGCCAGCAGCGTGGTCTACAACGCCCTGATCGTAGATCCCACTGACCCGGACACCCTTTACGTGGCGACGAACCCGCGTGGCCTCTTCCGCTCGACCAACGGGGGCAAGAAGTGGGTTGAGGCCAACGGCGACCTGCCGCCCGGCGCGCATAACGTCAAGGGTATTGCCATTAGCCCCATCACGGGCGAACTGTTCATGAGCATGCGCGGCGCGGGCCTGTTACGCAGCGCCGATAACGCCCAGACGTGGACGCCGTCCCATAACGGCATCACCTATACCCGGACGCTCTATGGCACGGTCAGCGCGCCGGTGCTCAGCCCGACCGATCCGATGCTGGCCTACGCCTTCAACGCCGACGGCATCTTCCGCAGCGAGGACGGCGGCGCGACCTGGGCCCCGTACGAGCGCGGGATGAGCGTGCTGACGACGGTGACCACGCTGGCGACCCACCCCACCCAGTCCTGGGCCGCCTACGCGGGCACGGCCATTTCCGGCGTGTGGGCCATCAAGGGCGTCGAAGAGCCGCCTCAGGACGATCCAGTCAAGTTATTCGTACCGCTTATCCGGCGATAACGGCTTTAGCCGCCCGCTGGCCGGAAATGACCGCGCCCTCCATGCTGCAAAATAGCGGCTGCTTGGTGTAGTCGCCGGCCAGTGTCAGGCCGGGGACGGGCGTGGCCTGCCGCGGCCGGAGCTCTTCCGTGCCCGCTGCCAGCAGATAGAAATCCTCGGGGTGGGTCACCACGCGGTAGCGCCGCACGTTGTTCTCGATGTTCAGGTCGAGCCGCTTGGCGTCCTTCATCGCCTCGGCGAAGATCTGCTCTGGCGTCATCTCGATGAACACTTCCGGCCGGGCCAGGTCGATCGACAGCCGGCCGGGTACGTCGCGGAACGTCGTGCGGCTCTGCTCAGAATAGGAGGCCAGGCAGGTATTGGGGCTGAAGACGACGTGGTCCTCCGGCAGCGACGGCTCGTCCAGCTCGATCTGAAGCGTCACCGCCGGCATGGTCGCCAACTGCTGCATCTTGGCGAACGCTGGATGGTTGGGCAGCGCCTCAGCGAGAAGCCGCTTGGCCGGGGCCAGCGAGGTCGCCAGCACAACGTGGTCAGCCTCGATCCGCTCGTCGTTGACGTAGACCCCGGTCACGCGCCCGTCTTCGACCGCCAGCCGCTCGACCGTGGCGTCGAGGCGCAAGGACGCGCCCTTGCGGGTAAGGGCCTCGGCGATGGGCGCGGCCATGACCTCGGTCATGCCGCCGGAGAAGGCGCCGACGCGAATGGTGTGGGGGCGCTTGATAGCCGGCGCGAGCAGACCCATCAGCACCATCGCCGAATAGCGCTGCGGCGGCAGAAAGAAGATGCCCTCGGTGACGGGCACAAGCAGGTTGGTGATGGCCTCCTCGCTGACGCCCCGCTTGCGCGCGTACTCATAGACCGTGTTGTGGTCGAGGGCGCGACGGCTACTGACCAGATCGACCAGGCCGGTAGAAAAGAAGTAGAGCAGCGCCGCCTTGTCGGCCGGCGACATCAGGTCGTTGTTGCCCAACAGCCCGGCGACGGTCTGCACCGGCCGGTGGAGCGGAGCCAGGCCCAGCACACCGCGCGGCCCCCCGTCCGGCAGCCGAATCTCCAACTCATCCTCCCAGATGACCGCGTCGTTCGGGTCGAGTCCCGCTTTCCTGAACAGCCGCGGCAGCGCCTTGTAGAAGCCGAGCCAGCGGTGCAGCCCCGACTCGACGCGCATGCCGTCCGACACCCAATCGGCGCAACGCCCACCGACGACCTTGTAGCGTTCCAGGATGGTCACCTGGCGACCCTTGTTCACCAGCTCCAGCGCTGCGCTCAGCCCGGCCAGACCGGAGCCGATGATAATGACATCTTCCATTTTGTGTCTACTCCCTATCTCTGTTTCTCTCAGTTCTCGCACTTTCTCAGAGTATAGGGCGTGAGAGGGAACGGCGAAACGGGGGATAACCCGACCACAGCACTTCTCCCTCACCAGAGTGCGCATCCTCAGATGCGCGCACTCGGTTGAGATGCGCTCCCTGAGCTAGCTGCCCGCATCGGAGGATGCGGACTCTGAATGCTAGGCGGCGCGGCGCAGGATCGTCATCAGCGCCGCCTCCTCAGCCGAGAGGCCGGGGGAAGGCTGCGCCTCGGCCGCCGCGACGGCGGCGCTCCAGTCGTCTGGCAGCGTGCCCGCGCTGTATCCCTCCAGCACCGCCGGGTGGATGTAGTACTTGCGACAGGTGGCCGGCCGGTTGCCCAGCGCCGCGGCCACCTCCTTCACCGCCTGGACGACGTTGCGGCGGGTCGCCGGCTCCGATTCGGCCGGCTCCAGCGCGCACAGCGTCATCGCCGCCAGCACGCTGCCCCCCCAGGTGCGG
>NZ_JAYRVJ010000465.1:0-1907 GCF_041918635.1 Promineifilum sp. (SeqCode) | reverse complement strand
TCGGCCGGTCGATGTGGAACGGGCTGATGTCGTAGTCCGTCCGGCCGTCGAGGGCCAGGTCGCTCAGGATGCGGCCGATGAGGCTGGCGAACTTATAGGCGTGGCCCGCGCCGATGGCGATAGACACGTTGGGCTGCTCCGGCAGGCTGCCCAGCACGAAATCCCGGTCGGGCGGCATGTCGTAGAGGCACGTCTTGGTGTAGAGGTGCGGCCCCATCATCGTCGGGATGACCCGGCTGAGGAACGCCTCCGTCCGGGCCAGCGTTGCCGCGTTCGGCTCGAAGGTGCGCGTCTCGGCCGTCACCCGCTCGCCGCCCACGTCCTGCGCCGCTTTCGGCCCCGGCTCGCCGAAGACGGGGAAGCCATAGAAGCACGGCTCGTCCAGCCAGATCCAGATCGGGAAGCGGTCGGGCGTGAAGTCGGCGGCGTGGGGCGTGGCGAAGTAGGTCACCTGCTCCTGCGTCACCGTCAGGTGCAGCCGCCGGCCGAAGTGGGCCAGCACGCCGTTCGACCACGCCCCGGCGGCGACGATGAGGCGGCGGCAGCGGTACGTCTCTCCGCCGGCGACCACCTCCAACTCGTCGCCGCGCGGCCGGACGGCCGTCACCGGCGCGTGGTCGCGCAGTGTCGCCCCATACGCCCGCGCCAACCGGCGGTGGGCGGCGTTGCTCTTGTTGGGCGTGGCGATGCCGCTCTGGGCCTGGTAGATGGCGCTCACGTCGTCGGTCAGCCGGAACTGGGGCCAGCGCCGTATGACCTCAGCCGCCGACAGATGCTCGTAGGGCACACCGGCCGCGTCCATGCTGCCGGTGTAGTCGGCCATCGCGAAGGGCGAGGCCGCCGGCCAGAAGTCCAGCCCGCCCGTGCGGTAGACCAGCTGCTCGCCCGCGTCCGCCTCGACCTCGGCCCAGGCGGCGTAGGCGTGCTTCGCCAGTTCGACGTAGCCGGGCGTGTGGTAGGAGAGGCGAATGATGCGCGAGTGGTCTTGCGAACCGCCGCGGGCGTGGTCAAGCTCGAACTGCTCCAGGCCCAGGACGCGCCCGCCGTTGCGCCGCGCCGTCCAGTACAGCGCCGCGCTGCCCAGCCCGCCGAGGCCGAGGATGATGGTGTCGTAGTCGTGTTTCATAGTAATGTCTATAGTGTTGTTCGGACGAAATACCCCGCGCCGATTGTCCCGCCCCTACAACTGTCCACGCTCATGCTTCCCCGGCTCCCCCGCAAAGAGACCGCGCAATTCCTCCAGCGGCAACCCATACACCACCCGCCCCTGCCACCCCGTCATCGTCCCCCCGGCCACAACGGCGTTGACGATGGCTTCCTCCACCGCCTCGGCCGCGGCGACGAACACGGGATTCAGGTGGTGGTTGGGCAGCATGCGCAGCGCGGTCAGTTCTTCTCCCGCGTTCAGGTCGTTGCCCGTGGCGAAGGCCAGGAAGATATCGCCGCTGCCGTTGTGGCCCATGCCGCCGGCGCGGGCGAAGCCGACCGTCGCCCGCTTCGCCAGCCGCCGGCACTGGAACGGCAACAGCGGCGCGTCCGTCCCCAGGATGATGAGGATGGAACTGCTCTGCGCCGGCTCGTCCCAGGGGGCGGGCGTGCGGGCGCGGTCGATGAGCCGGCCGGCGGGCACGCCATCTACGCGGAAATCCTCGCGCGAGCCGTGGTTGGCCTGGACGAGCGCGCCGATGGTGTACGTCCCGGCCTTCGTCTCGACCACCCGCGACGACGTGCCGATGCCCCCCTTGAACTCGTGGCAAATCATGCCCGTGCCGCCGCCGACGCTGCCCTCGGCCACCGGCCCGCCGGCCACGCCATCCAGCGCGGCGCGGACGTGCTCCGCCTTCAGGTGGAAGCCGTCCATGTCGTTCAGCCAGCCGTCCCACGTCTCGGCCACCACCGGCAGGCCG
>NZ_JAYRVJ010000464.1:0-15537 GCF_041918635.1 Promineifilum sp. (SeqCode) | reverse complement strand
GTCTCGCTGGACGGCAAGAGCAACTGGCTGGAAGGATCGATGCTACTGGTGCTCTACGTCATCCTGGGCGTAGCCTTTTTCTTCCTGTAAGAGAATGAATGGCTACGGACTTCGACGGATGACACGGATTAAGAACGGTACTTCTTATCCGTATTATCCGTGAAAATCTGTAGCCATCTCTTTTTTCTCGTCTAGCGTCCGCGCCGCCAGGTATAAAGGCGGTGGAGTAAGCCGTTGTAGACGCGGTCGGCCGCGCCGACAGTGCGGCGAACTTCGCCGCCGAAGCCGCGCTTGAAACGGTAGACCGGCCACAACCCCTCTTGCCGGTCGGTGAAGCCGGCCTCTAGCTCGGCTTCCTCCGCGTCGGGGATGCCCCACAGGTCATAGCTCGTGCAGCCGCGCGCCTTGGCCCAGCGGATGCCCGCCCACTGCGCGGCATAGGCCGGCATACGCTGGCGCTCCTCGTCGCTCGACGCCCCATAGAGGTAGGCTGCCGACTCCCCCCAGGTGAAGACCATGACGCCTGCCAGCGGCCGCCCCTCGTACTCGGCCAGCCACAGCGCCGCGTGCTCCGGAGCGAAGATCTCGTAGGCCGCCCGGTAATACTCCGGCTGGTGGATGCCGAAGCTGTCGCGCCGGCCGGTGGCCTGCATGAGCCAGTTGAAGGCGGACAGGTCGGCGGCCGTCCCCTGGCGCACGGTGACGCCCTTCTTCTCCGCCAACCGGATGTTATAGCGCGTCTTCTGCTTCATGGCGGCCAGGATGTCTTCTTCCGATGGGCGTAGATCGATCACGATCGTCCGCGGCGGCTGGATGGTGTCGGGGGAGGGGACGCAGCCGTGCCGCCGGTAGAGCGCTTCCCACGTCGCGGCCGGCATCTCGTCCTGCCACAGCCGCGGCTCGATCTTGAGCATGCCCGCGCCGCGCCGGTAGGCGGCCTGGTCGATCTGGTTGAACAGTACGTCCACCTGCTCGGCGTCGCCCCAATCGACCAGCGGGCCGTGGGGCACGTAGCCCATCTTGACCACGCCCAGGGCCACCGAGCGGAAGAGCACCTGCGCCCCGGCCACCAGCCGGTTATCGCGCCGCATCCAGACCCGCTGCGAGGTCCAGCCGAAGCGGTTTTTCAGCCGCGCCCAATTCGTGGTCTGCAAGAGACTGCCATGCGGGTGGGCGGCGACAAAGGCGTCCCACTCCGCGTCGGCTTCCGTGTAGGGCTGTTCGCCCAGTTCCAGCATTTTCGACACCATAGAGAGGGGATTATACCCGCCTTCGCCAACAGCGGGCGATGTGTTACAATGCCCGCAAGCGACAGGCAGGGAGGCGCGATGAGCCAGGCACGAGTACTCTACGACTTGCAACAGCTTGACAGCGAGATACGGTCCCGCAAGCACCGTCTGGGCGAGGTGATCCGGCTGCAGAAGGAGCCGCCCGCCCTGGTGGCTGCCCGCGAGCGCGCCGCCGCGGCCGAGGCTGAACTGCAACGCTGGCGCGCTCGTCAGAAGGATCTGTCGCTGGAGATCGGCGGCCTGAACGACAAGGCCCGCCGCTCCGAGGAGCGCCTCTACTCCGGCAACATCAAGAATCCTAAAGAGCTGAGCGACCTGCAACACGAAGTAGAGGCGTTGGGCCGCCGCCGCGCCGCGCTGGAAGACGAGGCGCTGACTGTCATGATGACGCTCGATGAGCACCAGAGCGTCAAGACCGCCGCCGACGCCGAGGTCGAGCAGCTGGCCGGCGACTTCCGCGCCGCCTCGGCCACGCTGAACCGCGAGCAGCAGACGCTTGCCATGCACCTCAACCAACTGCTGGAAAAGCGCCAGCGCCAGGCGGCTCTGGCCCAGCCGGCCCCGCTCAAGGCGTATGACCAGCTCAGCAAACAGAAGAACGGGCTGGCCGTGGCCGGGCTGCGGGGCAACAAGTGCATGGCCTGCCAGGTGACCGTTTCAGCCAGCACGATCAAGGCCGTCAATGAGGGCAAGCTCGTCCAGTGCGACAGCTGCGACCGCCTCCTCTGCCCGCTTTAAGAAGAATCATCCGCAGATTTGGCAGATTTAGAATACCTCTGAAAAATCTGCCTAATCTGCCAAATCTGCGGATGATACCCTTGATTTCCCAGTGAGGTTCATCATCCATGCGTATTCTGGTCACCGGCGGCGCCGGCTATGTGGGCAGCCATACGGCGCTGGAACTGCTCCGCGCCGGGCACGATGTCGTCGTCGTCGATAATCTGATCAACAGCCACGAGGAAGCGCTACGCCGGGTCATGGACCTGGCCGGCCGGCCGCTGACCTTCCAGCGGGTGGACTTGCTCGACCGCGCGGCGCTGGCGGCCGTCTTCGCCGCCGCGCCTATCGAGGCCGTCATTCACTTCGCCGCGCTGAAGGCCGTCGGCGAGTCCGTCGCCCAACCGCTGCGCTACTACCACAACAACGTCACCGGCACGCTGCACCTGCTGGACGTGATGGAGCAATACGGCGTGCGGCAAATCGTCTATAGCTCCTCGGCCACCGTCTACGGCGACCCGCAGTCGTCGCCTATCACCGAGGCGTTCCCACTGTCGGCTGTCAATCCGTATGGGCGCACCAAGCTTATTGTGGAGGATGTACTGCGCGACCTGCATCAGGCCGACCCACGCTGGCGCGTAGCGATTCTGCGCTACTTCAACCCCATCGGCGCCCACCCCAGCGGCCGGATCGGCGAAGACCCCAACGGCCCACCCAACAACCTCGTGCCCTACATCGCCCAGGTCGCCGTCGGCCGGCGGCCCTACCTGCCGATTTATGGCGACAGCTACCCGACGCCCGACGGCACGGGCGTGCGCGACTACATCCACGTCGTCGATCTGGCTCTCGGCCACCTATGCGCGTTGAAGAAGCTGGCCGAAGGCCCCGGGTTGCACACGTACAACCTGGGCACGGGGCGCGGCTACAGTGTCCTGGAAGTAGCGGCGGCCTTCGAGCGCGCCTGCGGCCGGGCGATTCCGCGGCGCATCGTGGAACCGCGGCCGGGCGACGCCGTCGTCTGCTACGCCGACCCGTCGCGGGCCGAGCGCGAATTGGGCTGGCGGGCCGAGCGCGACCTGGATGAAATGGTGAGGGATACGTGGCGGTGGCAGGAGGCGAATCCGAACGGGTATGTGGGCGAGTGAAGGCGGGGGAGCAGGGGAGCGGGGGAGAAAGAGCGTGTGCATCTTCAGGTGTGTGGAAGACCACATCCACATCTGAGGATGCTGGATCACCCCTTCTCCCCCGCCCCCCTGCTCCCCTGCTCCCCTGCCTCCTTCCCCCGATAAGCCGCCACAATCTCCGCCATAACCGCTAGCGCAATCTCCTCCGGATTATCCGCGCCGATGTCGAGGCCGATGGGGGCGTGGATGCGGTCTAGCTGTTCAGCGCTGAAGCCCTGGGCCGCCAGCCGCTCCCGCCGCGCGGCGTGGGTCTTGCGGCTGCCCAGCGCGCCGATGTAGAACGCCTCGCTCCCCAACGCTGCCCGCAATGCCGGGTCGTCGATCTTCGGGTCATGGCTCAACGTGATGACGGCCGAATCGGCGTCGGGCGGATCGTCGGCCAACGCCCGGTCAGGCCAGGCGGCGCTGAGCCGGCCGGCCGTGGGGAAGCGGGCCGCGCTGGCAAAAGCGCGCCGCGGGTCGATGACCGCCGTGCGATAACCGAGAACATCGGCCAGTCGCACCAGGGCCACGGCGATGTGCGCCCCGCCGACGATGATGAGCCGCGGCGCCGGGCGCAGCACGTCAATGAACACTTCGACCCCCTCGGCCAGCCAGGCGCGGCTGGGGCGCTTCGCGGCGCGTGCGGAGGCTCGCGCCAGTTCGTCCCATACCTTGCCCAGCGAGCCAGTCACGCCGTCGGGGCCGAGCGCCAGTTGGCATCCGAGCAGTTCCTCCGGCCCGGCGACGACCGTCACAACGGCTCCGGTCGCCTCGCGGATCAGCCAGTCGCGGGCCACGGCGTAAATAGCCGGGTTCAGGCGCTCGACGAAGACCTCGATCGTGCCGCCGCAGGCCAGCCCCACGCTCCAGGCTGTCTCGTCGGCCACGCCAAAGTGGAGCAGTTGCGGCCGTCCGCTGGCCAGCACCTCATCGCCGGCGGCGATGACCGCGCCCTCGACGCAGCCGCCGCTGACCGAGCCGCTGATGGCCGCGCCGCCGGCCGTGAAGGCCAGCTTGGCCCCCGCCTTGCGCGGCGCGGAACCCCACGTGGACAGCACCGTCGCCAAAGCGATCTCCGTCTCGCCGACCGCCAGCCAGCGGTCGATGTCCTCGCGTACTTCGTTCATCGCGCCGATTGTAATGGATGCGGGCTGGCGCTTCAACCGGCAATGGGTAAGGCAAGCCGCCCCAACGCTGTCTACTCAAGTATGAATGAGGGCTGCGCCCTCCTCCGCACTGAGGCCTTCATGATTCCTAATTCGCAATTTCCAACAGGAACGGTGAATCCACATGAGTGATAACAAACTTGAAGTTGCAACGCTGGGCGGCGGTTGCTTTTGGTGCCTGGATGCAGTCTACCGCGACGTGCGCGGCGTGGAGCGCGTCGTCTCCGGCTACTCCGGCGGCCACGTGCCCAACCCGACCTATGAGCAGGTTTGCGGCAAGCGGACGGGCCACGCCGAAGTGGTGCAGGTCTGGTTCGATCCGGCCATCATCGGCTACGAGGACATCCTGACCATCTTCTGGCGCATCCACGACCCGACGACGCCCAACCGCCAAGGCAACGACGTCGGCCCGCAGTACCGCTCGATCATCTTCTACCACGACGACGCCCAGCGCGCGGCGGCCGAGAAGACCCGCGACGCGGCCGTGGCTGATGGCGTCTGGCGCGACCCCATCGTGACCGAGATTGTCCCCTTTGAGGCGTTCTACGAGGCCGAGGCGTACCACCAGGACTACTTCGCCCAAAACCCGTATCAGCCCTACTGTGTCTACGTAGTCGATCCCAAGGTGCGCAAGTTCCGCAAGTCGTTCCAGGAGAAGTTGAAGCAGACGGCTTAGGGAGCAGTATTCAGTAGGTCAGTCGGCCAGTAGGTCAGTATTCAGTCTAAACTGACCTACTGACCTACTGAAAGTCCGTCAACTCCGTTTCCACATTGCGGACGGCGGGAATCAGGTAAAAAGCCAGGCTGAAGAGCGTCCCCAGGGTGGCCGTGCCGACGAACATCAGGCCCATCCCCGCGCCCGGCCCCACCCCCACCAGACCGCCAAACAGCGGCGCGAGCGCCCCGCCTGGCAGCATGGCCGGCTCCAATACCCGGTCGGCCAGGATGCCGCCGAACAGGTAGCCGAACGGGAACAGCGCCAGCCGCATCATGCCGTCGGTGGAGAAGACCCGCCCCTGGAGCGCCGGGGCGACCTTGCTCTGCCAGATGGCTTGCCGGCTACCCACGATGATGGGGATGAACACCGCCGCCGCGCAGGCGGCGATGACCCAGACCAAAACGCCCTGGCCAACGGCGAAGAGGAAGTCGCCCAATAGGAAGGAAAGCGCCGTGGCGATGAGGACGCCGTGAATCTTGCGGCGCGGCCCGCCCCAGGCCGCCATCAGCAGCCCGCCGATCACACCCGCCGCGCCTAGCGCCCCCTGCACCAGCCCCAACGCGACCTCGTCGCCGCCGGTGCGGGCCAGCACCATCGCCGGCAGAATGGCGAAGTAGGTCAGCGCCGCGAAGAAGTTGATAATGGTGAAGTGCAGTGTCAGCCCCAGCAGCCCCGGACGCTGCCGCAGGTAGTCGAAGCCGACGCGCATCTCACCCCAGAAGTCGGGCCGCTCCGCCTCACCCTCGGCCCGCACGGCCGGGACGCGCACCAGCAACAGGGTAAGGACGGCGACGAGGAAGGTCGCCACATCCGCGAAGAGAACGCCCGACACGCCGACCCAGGGGATGAGCAAGCCGGCTAGAAACGGGGCCAATACGCGCGCGCCTTCCTGAGCCATCGAACGTAGCCCATTGCCCCGCGCGTAGAACTCCTTGGGCAGCAAGACGGTGCTGGCCGCGCCGTAGGCCGGTTCCTGGAAAGCGTCGAGCGCCGCCGTCAGCGCCTCGGCGGCGTAGAGGTGCCAGATCGCCAGCGTGTCCGTGAAGTAGAGCACCAGGAGGGCGGCTGTGATGAGACCCGCGCCCAGATCGGTGAAGAGCATGATCAGCCGCCGATCGAGCCGATCAACCCACACACCGGCGATGGGGCTGAACAGGATGTAGGGGACGAAGGCGAAGAAACCGAGCAGGGCCACGGTCGTCGCCGCACCCGTCTGCTGGTAGGCCCAGATGAGCAGGGCAAAGCGCGTCATCGCCGTGCCCACCCGCGACACGAACTGCCCGAACCAGATGATGAGGAAGGTGCGAATCGTGGGGCTATTCATCATCGGCCGGAGAGATCATCCGCAGATTTCGCAGATTACGCAGATTTCAGAAAAATCTGCGTAATCTGCGAAATCTGCGGATCATTCCTTCTTACTCTTCGCGCTCGCGCAGGTGGGGGAAGAGCAGGACCTCGCGCAGCGTCCGGCTGTCGGTGAAGAGCATCGCCAGCCGATCCACGCCCAGGCCGAAACCGCCGTTAGGCGGCATGCCGTAGCGCATGGCCCGCAGGTAATCCTCGTCGATGGGGTTACGCTCCTCGTCGTCTTTGGCAAACGTTTCTTGCAGCGCCTCGAAGCGGCGGCGCTGCTCCAGCGGGTCGTTCAGCTCGGTGAAGGCGTTGCCCATCTCCATGCCGCCGATGAAGAACTCAAAGCGCTCGACGTGCAGCGGGTCGCCGGGCACGCTCTTGGCCAGCGGCGAGATGTCGCGCGGGTAGTCCAGGATGAACGTCGGCTGGATGAGGCGCGGCTCGACGAAATCGCCCAGCAGCCCATCGATGAGCTTGCCCCACGGCGCGCCGGGCGGCGCTTCGCCGCCAATGGCACGAATCGCGTGGGCCAGCGCCGGCGCGTCGGGGTACTCCATATAGTCGATCTCGGCGAACTGCTTGATGGCGTCGCGCAGGGTGATGCGCTGCCAGGCCGAGCCGAAGTCGATGGTCTGGCCGTGATAGACCAGCGTCGTGCCACCCAACACGTCGCGCGCCGCCTGGGCCAGCATCCGCTCGGTGAAGTCCATCACGTCGCGGTAGTCCCAATAGGCAGCGTAAAACTCCAGTTGGGTGAACTCCGGGTTGTGCTTGAAGCTGACGCCCTCATTGCGGAAGTCGCGACCGATCTCGTAGACGCGCTCATAACCGCCGACCAGCAGCCGCTTCAAGTACAACTCGAACGAGATGCGCAGATACAACTCCTGCTTGAGCTGGTTATGGTAGGTTGTGAACGGCCGCGCCGCCGCGCCGCCGTAGAGCGGCTGCAAGATGGGCGTCTCTGTCTCCAGGAAGCCGTTGGCGTCCATGAAGCGGCGCAGGGCGCTGATCAGCCGGGCCCGCGTGCGGAAAATGTCGCGCACCTCCGGGTTGACCGCCAGGTCAGCGTAGCGCTGCCGGTAGCGCTCCTCCAGGTCGGCGAAGGCGCTGTAGCGGACGACCTGCCCATCCACCTCCTGCTCCTTGGCCACGGGCAGCGGGCTGATGGCCTTGCTGAGCAGCCGCCAGTCGCGCACGTGCAGGCTGATCTCGCCCGTCCGGGTGCGGAACAGCTCGCCGCCGGCCTGGACGAAGTCGCCCAGGTCGATCAGCTTCTTGAAGATGGCGTGCGATTCCTCGCCCAGGTCGTCGCGCCGCAGGAAGAGTTGCAGCTTGCCGGACTCGTCGGCGATGTGGGCAAAAATGGTCTTGCCCATGTCGCGAACGCTCAGCAGCCGGCCACAGACCGTGGGCCGGATCGTCTCACCCTCGACCGCGTTCTCAAAGGCGGCCAGCGCCTCGGCCGTCGTGTGGCTGCGCTCGACGCGCAGCGGGAAGGGGTCGATCCCCGCCTCCTGGAGCCGGGCCAGCTTCTCCAGGCGTTGCTCTTCCAATGCGTTGGGTTGCCACTCCATGTTACGCTCCAAAAAAAAGCCCGTGCGCGCACTCGGTGCGCCACACGGGCATTGCTTTCGTTGTTCGGCTGGGGGGATTATCCGCTACTCGACTTTGACCACCCGGAACTCGGTAATGCCGCGCGGCGCGTTAACGCGCACCACTTCGCCAACCTTAATGCCCAGCAGCACCTTACCCAGCGGGCTTTCGTTGGAGATGCGGCCCTCGACCGGATCGGCCTCCAGGGGGCCGACCAACTGGTAGCGCTCCTCCTCGTCCGTGCCGACTTCGGTCACCGTCACCCAGTCGCCAAGCTTCACCCGGTCGTGGGGCGACATGTCCTCGTTGATCAACTGGTAGTTGTTGAGAATCTCGTCCAGCTCCTGAATGCGCCCTTCCAGGAAAGCCTGAGCATTGCGCGCGGCCTCAAGCTCGGCGTTATCGACAAAGTCGTCGTCCTGCCCGTCCTCGAACGCGCGGTGCAACCGGTCGGCCACCTCTTCGCGGCCTTTAGTGCGCAAATGCTCCAACTCTTTCGTCAGGCGCTCCAACCCCTCGGTGGTCAGCAGCGTGGGTTTCTTTGACAGCATACGTATCGTCCCTATTTCACATGCAAAAACCGCTGAGAGCAGCGGTCAGCATCTTACGAAGATTCCAGGACATAGTATATCAACAACTTCTGGCTTGTAAAGTGATCGCCAATTGACTAAAGACCTGGCGGGTGGGCGGCCACAAGTTTCGTTCTCTTCACAGTCTCATTGGCCGCCCACCTGTCAGGTCTGGGGGGCGAGATCAAAGGGGTTGGGCCGCGGGTTGTGGGGCGGAGGCCGCCGCGCGACCGTTCTCGGCCGGGGCCAGCGCGTCAGACGGCCGGCCGTGCAATAGCTGCCCGCCGACCGGCAGGTAGTCGTAGCCGGCGGCGACGAGCATGTCATAGTCCGGCAACATGCGCCGGCCGTCCATGACCAGGTAGGGCGGCTGCACCGTCGTCTGGATGGTGCGCGCCAGCCCGCGAAACTCTTCCCAGTCGGTGGAGATGTAGAGCGCCTGAGTACCCTCGATGGCCTCCTTGGCCGTCTCATGGTAGGTGATGCGCTCGAACAGGTGGTTCTTGTCCGGATTGAACCAGCTGCGGCGCGCCTCGTCCATGGCCAGTGGGTCATAGGCGCGAATGGCGCGCACGCCGCGCGACAGCAGCGTCTCGACCACGCGCAGGGCAGCCGAGTCGCGCATGTCGTTAGTGCGTTTCTTGAAGGCCAGGCCCAGCAGGGCCACCGTCTTCTGGTTGAAGTTGAAGTGCGCCTCGTGAATGGCGCGCTCGATCAGGTAGGTCTTCTGGTACTCGTTAATGCCGTAGACCGCGCGCAGAATATCGGTCGAGCGGCCGGCCTGATTCAACTGGTAAATGAGCGAGCGGATGTCCTTGCCAAAGCAGCTGCCGCCCGCGCCGTTACTGACGTAGGAGCCCCACGTGCTGATGCGGGCGTCGGAGGTCACGCCGATCTTCAAGTCTTCCATGCGGATGTTGGGCAACGCCTCGGCCAGCCGCGCGCCGACCCCATTCCAGAAGGAAATGTAGGTCAGCAAGAGCGTGTTGCTCATGTACTTGATCGCCTCGGCTGTCTCCGGCGTCGTCTCCAGGTAGCGGATGCGTACGTGGTTGACAAACTGGGAGTAGAGGCGGCGCAGAATCTGGAAGTCCTCCGGCGTATCCGCGCCCACGACGACGCGATCCGGCCGGCGTGACCCCTCGACGGCGTTGCCCTGGGCCAGAAACTCCGGGTTCGAGGCCACGCCGAAGTTCTCCACACCATGCTCGCGCATGATCAACTCCAACTGGCGGGCGGTGCCGATGGGCACGGTGCTCTTGTTCACCAGCACCACGCGCGTCTTCTTCGGCCGCCGGGCCAGCAGGTCGGCCAGGTGATGGGCCGCGTCGAAGTAGTAGGTCATGTCCGTCGAGCCGTCCCGCTTGGGCGGGGTGTTGATGCAGAAGAAGAACACCTCCCCATCTTCGGCTATCTGGGTAATATCGGTTGTGAAGAAGAGATACCGGCCCAGATTATCGGCCACGACCTCGGGCAGGCCAGGCTCGTTAACGTAGCGTTCGATCTCGTGCGCCTCGCCAGTCTGATAGGCGGCAATGCGCGCGGCGTCGATGTCATAGGCATGCACTTCATGCCCATATTCGGATAGCACCGCCGCGTGGGGCAAGCCCACAAACCCGGTTCCAATCACCACGATTTTCATAGTTCTGGGCTCCTAAGGAAATTAAGAATTAGGAATTAGGAATTATGAATGAAGCGCCAGAGAGGTCAGTATTGGTTCTCGCCACGCTCTTCATTCCTAATTCCTAATTCTTAATTCCTAATTCCCAATTCTTAGTCTCCACATTCTAGCGCCTACAGGGGCGCATACCAAGTCTCAGAGGTGACGTTCGGGCGTCGTTTCGGCGGCGATTGCACTGCGCTGAGCCAATTGACCGGCCGCCGTGTCGTCAAGCATCAGCCGCGCCACCCGCCGGCCGATCTCCACGGCGAAGTTCGTGCCCCGATCCCACGGGTACACCTGACTCATGCTGGCAAAGTAGAGTCCGGGGAGCGGCGTACGCAGGTCGGGCACGGCCGCCGAGTGGTTAAGGCGCGGCACCGGCTGGGCGTAGCGCGCGCGAAACAGCCAACTGCGGCGCACCCACTCCGGCCGGAACGCCGGATTAATGTGGCGCAGCACGCCGACGAACAGCCGCTCCAGTTCCTCCTGGCTCATCGCGAAGTAAGGATGGTCGGGTGTCACGTAGTCACCGCAGTAGACGATGTGGTCGCCGCCGTAGTGGGCGCGGTCGATGTAGTTGGTGTGTTCGACCAGGGCCAGAAAGGGCACGCCGCCGGATTTGTCGGGCGAGGTAGCCGGGATATTGAGCCAGTAGGTGTTCGTCTCGGCCAGCAGCGGGTGCTTCAGAGCCAGCGTCATAACGACCGCGCCCATGCTCTTCAGCGCCAGCAGCCCCGACAGATACGTCTCGGCCAGGTCGGGGGCCAGACGGGCCAGCAGGGCCGGCGAGGTCGTCACCAGGCAGGCGTCGTAGAGCGCCGCTTCGCCTCCCGCGGCCACGAGCACGCCGCCATTGGCCGGCCGGATAGACTCAGCCGGGCAATTCAGCCGGATGTCGCCGCCTGTCGCCCGCACCGCCTCGGTCAGCCGGTCAATGAACGCCTGGAAGCCGCCCTCGAAGTAACCCAGGCGCGGGCTGCGGACGTGCAGCCGCGCCCACATCCAGGCCATGTTAACCTCTTCATAGTAAGGGCCGAACTTGCCGATGAGCAGCGGACGCCAGACCGTCTCGTAAATCTTGTCGCCGTAGTAGCGGCGCAGCCAGGCGTCGGCGGTGTGCTGCTCCAACTGCCGCCACGGCTTGGTAAAACGCAGGTAGGCGCTGACCAGGCCGAAGCGGGCCACATCGATGGGGTTGAAGCCGGGAAAGGTGATCCAGCGTTGGGGCGAGTCGAAAGGCACGATACGGTCGCGGTAGATGACCGACGTGATCGGCCGGGGGAAGAAGAGCTTGTCCCGCATGCCAAGCTCTTCGACCAGGCCGATGATGGCTTTGTCGGAGGTGAAGAGGTGGTGGTAGAACTTCTCCAGCGGCCACTCCCAGCGTTCGTCGCGGAAGCCAGTGGCCAGCCCGCCGGTCTGGCTATCCCCCTCCAATAGCGTCACGTCGTGCCCGGCGCGCAACAGGTCATAAGCGGCGGATAACCCGGTGATACCCGCACCGACGATGGCGACCCTCATCGCCGCACCTCCCGCTCCGGGGCCGGCGCGGCGGCCGAGCCGTTGGGTGAGCCGGCGGGCAGAGGGCCGGCCTCCGTCGCCAGGCCGGCCTCCACCGCGCGGCCGATGTCGCCCCAGCCCAGTTGCGAACGTACCATGTAGTAGAAGCCCAGCAGGGTGATGGGCAGCCAGAGCGCGGCGTGGAGCGTCAGGGTGTAGGCGGTGGCGATGGCCGGGTCTACGCCGTAGAGCGTCAGCACGGCGATGCCCGGCCCGTCGAACGTGCCGATGTAGCCGGGGGCGGAGGGCAGCGTCGTCGCCAGATTGACGACGCCGTTCATGAGCATCAGGGCGAAGAACGAGACGGTGAAGTCGAAGGCGTGCATGACGAACCAGTACTTGACCGTCTCCAGCAGCCAGATGACGACCGAGGTCAGGAAGATCATGAGCAGGCCACGCGCGTCGCGCAGGCAAGCCAGGCCAAAGACGAAGCGCTCGGCGAAGTCGAGCAGCGGCGCGCGTAGCCGTCCCGGCAGCAGCCGGTTGGCCAGCCACTCGGTCAGGCGCATGAAACGCTCTGGCACGACGGCCACGGCGAAGAAGACGAGCAACGCGCCCAGGAAGATGGCGCTGCCCAGCACAACGACAAAGCGGATGTCGTCACTGGGCAGCGGGGCGAACGGCAGGGCGACAAAGACGAAGAGCAACATCACCAGGCCGTCGAAGACGCGCTCGACGACGATAGTCGCCAGGCTACTGCTGGCCGAGACGCCCTCCTGCCGGCGCAGGATGAAGGCGCGTAACAGTTCGCCGGCGCGAAAGGGGTAGACGTTGTTGCCCATGTAGCCGATGACGACGACCGGGAAGAGGCGACCGAGGGGAATGCGCTTCATGGGTCGCAGCAGGTAATCCCACCGCCACGTCCGCGCCCAGACGGCCAGAAAGTAGACGGCGACACTGGGGACAAGCCAGATGTAATCGGCCGAGCGCAGGCTGACCCATACGTCGCGCAGGTGCAGCCCGCGCAGAGCCAGCCAAACAAAGACGGCGCTGATGAGCACGCCGATGCCCAATCGGAGATATTTCGACTTCAACCGCGTTAACCTCTACTACTGATACACGGGAACCGCACCATGGACGCAATTGTATCACATCGGCGACTAGTGGTCAGTGGGCAGTGATCAGTAAGCAGTAGGTCAGTGAAAAGAAATCTCCCCTGCCCCCTGCTCCCCTGCGCTATTTGCTACCTGCCACTTGCACCCCCGCCCAAACGATCCTATAATTCCGTCTGTTCGGGGTGTGGCGCAGACTGGTAGCGCGCTTCGTTCGGGTCGAAGAGGTCGCCGGTTCGAGTCCGGCCACCCCGACAGCCAAACCGCCCGGTCTAAGCCGTGCGGTTTTTCGTTGAAGAAGCATCCACAGATTTCACAGATTGCGCAGATTAAGAGAAGAAGCGCACGCAAAGAGCGCCAAGAGCGCTAAGAAGACCTTGTTATTTCTTCTTGGCATTCTTGGCGAACTTGGCGCTCTTTGCGTGAGCCTCTTTCTTAATCTGTGAAATCTGTGGATTCTCCCTCTTACATCGTCGCCAGGATACCTTCGAGGTCTTCACGGGTGAAGACGTACTCCTCGTGGCAATAGCGGCAGTTCACCGTCGCCTGGCCTTCGCCGTCCAGGATGGACTGAATCTCCTCCCGGCCCAGCGACACCAGCGCCTCGTACGTCCGCTCCCGGCTGCAATTGCACTCGAAGCGTACCGGGTACTTGGACAGTAGCGTGTGTTTCAGGTCCCTGAAGACTTCATCCAGGATCGTCTCAGGCTTCTGGCCCTCGGCCAGCAGCGCCGTAATGGGCGGCATCTCCTGCAATCGCTCCTTAAGCTGTTCGACCGTTCCCGCCTCGTAGGGAGGCAGCGGCTGGATGAGGATGCCGCCGGCGGCGGCCACCGAGCCGTCCTCGTTCAGCGCCACGCCGATCTCCACCGCTGTCGCCACCTGATCCGACTGCTCCAGGAAAAAAGCCAGGTCGCCGCCGATGTCGCTGGTGACCAGGTGCACCGTCCCCTCGGCCAGTTCCGGCAAGCCCAGATCGCGCACAACGGTCAGCAACCCCGCCTGGCCGATGGCCGCCGGCACATCGTACTCGCCGGCGACGAGCGGCAGGTCAACATCCGGCTCGGCCACGTAGCCGCGCAGGCTGCCGTTGCTGTCCGCCTCGACGACGATCTTGCGCAGCGGGCCGGTCCCTTCCCACTTGAGGGCCACGCGCTGCCCCACCTTGAGCAGACCGCCCATGAGCGCCGCGGCCGTCAGCGCCCGGCCGAGGGCGACCGTGGCCGTCGGCGCAGTGTTGTGGCGCTGCCGGGCCTCTTCGACCAGGTGAGTCGTCGCCGCGGCATAGCCGCGCACGCCCTGCTCTGTCGCCAGCGCCAGATACATGTAGTCCTTCAATTCAGTTACTCCCAAGTCCATAAGATAATCCACAGATTTCGCAGATTTTTTAGACGTTCCGTGTGTGCAATAGCTTTCCTCTGCAACACGAATGAATGGCTACGGATTGGGACGGAAGATACGGATAATTCGTATCTTCCGTCCCAATCCGTAGCCATTTGTTGAGTGTAGCAGATCGAGGGCGCGGCGGGTACAATGCGGTGGCCGCTATGAGTACGCTCACCCGCCCCTCGGGCCTCATCGAGATGATCCGCCGCGCCCACAGCGCGCGCGGCCGGCAGGCGACGGGCCTCTACGCCATCGAGGGCGTGCGGCTGGTGGAGCGGGCGTTGCGGGCCGGCGCGCCGCTGGCCGCCGTGCTGGCCGCCGAGAGCCTGGCCGCCGATCCGCGCCGCCGCGACCTGCTGGCCGCCCTGCGCGCCGCCGGATGCCCCGTCACCGTCGCCCCCGACGCCGCGCTGATCACCCTGACCGAAGGGCGCGATCTGGGTCTCATTCTGGGGCTGGTGCGGCTGCCGGAGCCGATCCGTCTGTCTGATTTGCTGGTCTCTAGAGCGCAGGGGAGCGGGGGAGCGGAGGAGCAGGGGAGCTTACCCGCGACCACTGACCAACTACCAACCATCGCCGACCTGCTACCCGCCCCCCCGCTCCCCTGCCCCCCCGCCCCCCTGCTCCTCGCTGCCATAGACATCACCGACCCCGGCAACGCCGGCGCGCTAACGCGCACGGCCCACGCTACCGGGGCGCGCGCCCTGTTGGCCGTCGGGGCCAGCGACCCCTTCCACCCGCGGGCCACGCGTATCAGCCGGGGCAGCATCTTCAAGCTGCCGGTGATCGCCTACGCCGACGCCGCGGCGCTGCTGGCCGATCTGCGCGCCAACGGCGTGGCCGCTATCGCCACAACCGCGGCCGGCGGCGCGCCCCTGCCGGACGTGGTCTGGCCGGTCGGGCCGTTGGCGGTGCTGATGGGCAATGAGGCGGAGGGGTTGCCGGCGGCTGTGCAGGCGGCCGTCGATCTCCAGGTGACGATCCCGATGGCGGCGGGGGTGGATTCGTATTCGGTGAATGCGGCGGCGGCGATTATATTGTACGAGATAAGCACTAGCGCATAGGGATTCAACATTGACAGGTACTGCTACATCCCTCTACACCCGCCCCTACCACTCCGAAGCCGACTACCCCGCCCTGCGCCGCCTGCTGGTGGACATCCTGGCCCTCACCGGCCCGCCCGTCTACGCCACCATCGGCAACCTGGACTGGTGGCGCGTGGCCGAGGACGACCCGCGCTCCATCTACGCCGCGCGCCTGTGGTTCGACGGGCCGGAGCGCCTGGTCGCCTTCGCCTGGCCCATC